>NZ_JBEZUP010000049.1:0-39039 GCF_040636485.1 Streptomyces sp. NPDC038707 | reverse complement strand
GAGCGCCGACGGCCGCACCGGGGAGCTGCGCGCCGTCCTCACCGTGGCCTGCGACGGCCGCGGATCACTGGCCCGCGCCCGGCCGGAACTGCGGCTGCGCCGCTTCGCCTGCCCCATGGACGCCTGGTGGTTCCGGCTGCCGCGGCGCGCCGGCGACCCCTCGGGGCTCGTCGGCGCCGCCGGCGACGGCCTGCTGACCGCGCTGATCGACCGCGGCGACTACTGGCAGTGCGCGGCCCTCATCCCCAAGGGCACCGACGCCGAGCGCCGCGCCGCCGGCCTGGACCGCTTCCGGGCCGACTGTGCCGCCGCCGTCCCCTGGCTCGCCGACCGCACCCGGGCCCTCGAATCCTGGGACGACGTCAAGCTGCTCGACGTCCACCTGGACCGGCTGCGCCGCTGGCACCGCCCCGGCCTGCTGTGCGTCGGCGACGCGGCGCACGCCATGTCCCCGGTCTTCGGCATCGGCATCAACCTCGCCGTACAGGACGCCGTCGCCGCCGCCCGCCGGCTGGCCGGACCCCTGCGGCAGGGGAGGGTGCGGCCGCGCGACGTACGCGCCGTGCAGCGCCGCCGCCGCCCCACCACGGTCGCCACGCAGGCGCTCCAGCGGGCCGCCCATGCCCGCTTCATCGCCCCGGTCCTGCGCGGCCGCCCGCCCCTGGGCGGCGCGGACCGCGCCCGCCGCGTCGCCGCCCTGGTCACGGCGGCGCCCTGGCTGCGCCACCTGCCCGCGTACTTCCTCGCCTACGGCGCCCTCCGGGAACGGCCCCCGGCAGAGGCGGTCCGCCCCCACTCGCCGCACAAGGGCAGCCGCGCCACCAGCTGATGACCCACCGGCCCTGGATCCCGCCCCACCGCCGACCCGTTCGCCGCGCGAGGCGGGAATATCATCATCTTTCTTATGCGTAACGGTCGTTGTCCGAACAGAAGGCTCCGTGGTCCACTAATCTCCTTCCGGGCCGACGAACGTCCGCTCCTGGGCGGGAGAGCATCCAGAGGGATCCGTGAGTGATGACCTGGGATTCGAACGACTCCTCAGCGAGGAAGGCTTCTTCGCGCGTCTGCTCGGGCGGTCACCGTCGGGCGCCGGCCGTGAACCGCTGTACGGAACCGATCTCCCGGTCGTGCTCCTCACCGGCGGGCCGGGCATGGGCAAGGGGCGCCTGCTGCGCGCGGTACGCGACCGGTTCGCCACCAAGGTGCCGGTGATCTACCTGGACTGCGGCTCACCGGTCCACGCGGACCGGGCCGAGTCCGAGCCGGGCGCCCGCTCGGCCGCCACCGAGCTGCTGGTCGAGGCCGCCCAGCGACTGTCCACCTGGCAGGGCACGGGCGGCTCCTTCACCTTCCCCCGCCTCTTCGCGGGCCTCGCGGTGATCGCCACCGGAGCCGGGGACGGCAGCCCGGAGGCCATCCAGCAAGAGGTCGACCGGTACGCGGAGTTACCTCAGAAAAAGGGCTTCAAGGGCCTGGCCACCGGTGACTTCTGGCGTGGTGCCCTCCTCGGCGCCATCCGCAACCTGCTCACCACGCTGTCCGGACAGACGCTCAACGTCTTCGGGGCCGCGGTCGTCAACGCGCTGGTAGACACCCTCTTCTCCGGCCTGGCCCCCCGGGGCCGCGCGGAGATGGCCCGGCTCTACGGCGCCTACCCCGGCGCGGCCGGCCAGCCCGAACACGGACTGCGTGAACTCGCCGCCGACTTCAAGGCCGGCGGCGAGGGACGCGAGGTGGCGGAGCGCTTCCTCTTCCGGGCCCTGCGCGAGGACCTGGAGGCCGCCTACACGGGCGCGGTCGGCTGGCTGCGCCGGGTCGGCCGCCCGGCGGTGCTGCTGGACCGCGCCGAGACACCGCTCGGCGAACACCTGCTGCGGGCCGTGCTCACCGACCGCCGGGCCGGACAGCGCGACCGCGTGGTGATCGTCGGCACGGCCCGCCGCGCGAACGGCGGCTCCTTCCTGTACGAGGGACTGCCCGTGCCGGAGGTGCCGCCCCCGGCGGAGTTCCGGGCCGTCGACGGCACACCGCCCGCCTGGACCCGGCGCACCGACGCCACGGGGGGCCGGCCTCCCCTGACCGACGGGGTCCTGCTGCTGCGCATGCCCCTGCTCACCGGCGACCAGATCCGCCGCTGGCTCGAAGGCGCCCAGCCGCCCGCCGGTCCGCAGGGCAGCGCCAACCGCCGCCGCGTCGAGGCCGCCGTGGCAAGACTGAGCGGCGGACGCCCGCACATGGTGATCCGGCTGGCCGAGGCCGCCGCCGCCTTCCACATGCAGCCGGACGCCAACGACCGGGCCCTCCTGGACGCCGGCCGGGGCCCTGCCGGCGACGGCATCGCCGAGCAGTCCGTGGCGGAGGTCCTGCTGCGTGAGCTGGTGCGGGATCAGCTCCCGGTGCGGCTGCCGGCCGAGCACCACGGCCACTGGCTCGACCTGCTCACCCACCTGTCGGTGGCGCACGACGCGGAGTGCGCGGACGTCCTGCTCCGCCACCACCAGCGGGGCCGCGTCCACCGGCTGACGGCCCATCATGTCGCGGAGCTGCTCACCGACACCGGGTGACCCGAGTGCGAGCGGCACTTCATCGGGGACTTCGGACTGCGTCAGCTCCTGGTGCACCGGCTCTACGGACTGGAGCCCGACGGCGCCGCCTGGTACGCCGACCACCACGTGCTGCACAACCACTACACCGGACGCGTGGTGGACGAGACGGCGTCGAGCGGTGCCGCGTTCCACTCGGTCGTGGCGCACCGGATGAACCACCGTCTGGTCTCCGGCGGTGTCGACGACGTGGTCCGCCACCTGGCCGCCACCCTGCCCGGCCGGCCGCGGGAATGGTGCGCGGAGCTGCTGGAGATCGCCCAGGCGCCCTACCCCGCCCGGGTGGACACCCGACTGGACCGCGCCCAGGGCCTGGTCGAGCTGGACGGACCGGCGCTGCGCCGCACCGTCGACCAACTGCTGCACGCGGTCTGGCTGTGCGAGGAGCGGACCCGGCCCACCGGCCGGGAGACGGCCCGCACCCTGGCCAAACTCCTGGACCTCCTCTCGATCATGGAATTCGAGGGCGCCGGACAACTCGGCAGGACCGCCACCGAGTGGAGCGGCCTCGCGGAGAACGACCAGCCGTTGCTGCGCTGTACCTGCACCGATCAGCTCGGCCGAAGGAGATGACGCGGATGCCCCGGTGGAGGAAGATCCTCTACGCCCTGCTGGTCACGGCGGCCCTCGTGGCGGGGGGCCTGTTCGGCTGGTCCTTCCTGCACCGGCCGGACATGTGCGACAGCGGCGTCGAGCGGATCGGCCATGAGTGCATCGGTGTCAACGGCGACGGTTACGCGTTCGAGAATCCGGCGATCAGGGACGTGGCCGCAGCCATCAAGGGGGAGAACGACAAGGTCAAGAACGACCCCTATGTGACGGTGGCCGTGATGATGCCGTTCTACTCCCGCGACAAGGCACTGCAGCGGCAGATACGCAGCGACCTCCTGGGGGCGTACCTGGGACAGCTCAAGGCCAATCAAGGGGAAGGGAAGCCGCCCAAGATCCGGCTGGTGCTGGCCAACCCCGGGCCGGACTACCAGTACCAGGACAAGGTGGTGAGCACCCTGGTGAAGATGGCGAAGTCGCCCGAGGACCGGTTGCGTGCCGTCACCGGTATCAACCTCAGCCTCGCGGAGACGGAGGCGGCCGTCCGACGGCTGACGCGCAACCACGTACCCGTGCTCGCGTCCCGCATCACCGGCGACGGGATCGCCAACAAGGAGGTCGGGGACTACTCGGCGCTGGTGAAGCCCAAGTTCCCCGGTCTGGCCCGGATCATCCCCACCAACCGCGAGGTGGCCGAGGCACTGGCCCAGTTCAACGACGAACAGGGCCGGGACGACGCCAGGACGGTGGTGGTCTTCGACAAGCGCAAAGACAGCTACAACGTGTCGTTGGCCAATGCGTTCCGCCAGGTCAAGGAAAGGGGCTCGGGCGGCGACGCCGCGCAGACCTTCACCTCCGAGGGAATCGGCAAACCGGGCAATACCGGCAACACTTTCGCCCGCATAGCGATATCCCTCTGCGACTCCAAGGCCGACACCGTCTACTTCGCGGGGCGCGCGGTGCACCTGCGCCTCTTCGCGCTCGAACTCGCCCGCGCCAACTGCCAGAAGCCGCACTACACCGTCATCAGCGGCTCGGACGCCGCCTCACTGCGGCAGTACATGCGGTCGGCGGACTGGGAGGAACTGCGCGGCGGACAGGACAGACCCAAGGTGACCGTGCAGTACGCCGCCCCGGCCCACCCCGAGGCGTGGAAGATCGAACTGGCCGGCTGGAAGAAGAGGTGGGCCGCCGCGCACGACGGCCGCGCTCCCGGTGCGAGGGACCTGCCCCAGTACCTCGTCGAACCCCAGCAGGCCCTGGACGACCTGCGGAAACTGATCGACTCGAAGTGGCCGAACGGGGCCCGGAACAACCTCCTGGGTGCCCCGCCCGACCTGGAGGACTCCCGCACGATGCTCGTCTACGACGGGCTGCTCACCATCGACAAGGCCGTGCACCTGAACGGCGACGGGAAGGTGCCCGAACTGGCAGACCTCGGCGACCACTGGGCGGAGTTGCAGTCCACCTTCCGGGTCCAGGGCACCAGCGGCCTGATCTGTCTGACCACCGCCGGAAACCCGTACGACAAGCCGATCGCGGTGGTCGAGCTGGACCCGGGGGACAAGGGCCAGGGCAGGCTCAAGTACGTGGGCCTCGGCTGGCCCGACAGGAAGCCCCAGTCGAAGGGCTGTGTCATCCCCGACGTCCGGTGAGGGACACCGCCCACGCGGGCGTGCCTCATGTCACATATGACCTGGTTCGCACCCCCTCCCGGGGGTGCGGGGCGCCGGGCTACCGTGGCGTGGAGCCCCTGTACCCCTCACCTCGGACGGCCCGGCTGTGCTCACTGACCTGTCCCCCTTGATCGCCGCCACGGCGCGCTGGCTGACGGTCGCCTACCCGCCCAGCGGCGGCGCGCTCGCCGCCGCCCTGTGCGAGGCGCAGGCCCGGCAGGCGGCCACGGTCGCCGCCCGGCTGCGCTATCCCACCGAGATCGACGCGGGCCTGGTAGCCCTCGCCGGACCCGGGGGCGCGGCCCGCCTCGACTGGGTCACCGGCGCCGAACCGGCCGACGGGCACTCCGCCGAGGAGTGGGCCTGGCGCACCTGGGTGGACGAGGTGGTCGCCAGCTGGGCCGCCGCGCTGCTCACCGACCCCGAGCTGGCCGCCCACGCCGTGGCCGCCCTCGCCGACGGCGGGCACCGCGCGTCCGCGCCGGCCGAGTACCGCCGGCTGCTCGCCCCCGACGACAGCGACCGGCGCGCCGCCGCCCTGCTCCGCCACCCCGACCTGCTGGCCCCGGTGGCCGGTCTGCACCGCGACCAGCTCCTGGACCGCCTCGCCCCGGACCGTCCCCTCGCGGCCTGACCGCCCGGCCGGGCGGTCCGTCGCGCGCGGTGGATCAGCCGGCCGCGTGGTCGACCCGCATCCGCACCTGCTCCTCCAGCCGTCGCAGGCTGCCGTCCAGCGCGTCGCTCACCGCCCGCTCGCCCGGGTCGTGGCTCTCGTCGAAGAACGACAGGTGCACGGTCACCTCGCTGGCGCCGCTGCCGATGCCCGCGACCTGGAGCCAGCCGGTGTAACCGCCCTGCTCGCGGGTTCCCCACTCCAGCCGCATCTGGTCCGGCTGGGCCCGCAGCAGGGCGGGCATGTCCTGGCCGGAGAGATCCTCGTGCACGGTCACGGCGGGCGGGTCCTCGACGTTCACGTGCAGGGCGTCGGGCAGCCAGGAGTCGAGCTGGGCGACATTGGCCGCCTGGTCGAAGACGTGCTCGGGCTGCGCGGGCATCGTGCGGGAACGTTCGTACTCGGACATCGTGGCAGCGCCCCTTCCGGTCGGAAGTCGTACCCCGACCGCGTGCCCCGTCCACGGCGCCCGAAAAGTCCCCGTCGCCGTGCGCGGGAGACCGCAGTCCTCAGACCGCCGTGCGCGCCGTGCGCTCCACCAGGGAGATGCCGTCGCCCATGGACGCGTTCCCGTCGGACAGCACCGCCACGAGATACCGGTGCCCCCGCACGGCGATCTCGCCGACGCTGTTGACGTCCCAGCGGCCCGTGGTGCTCCGCTGGAGCCAGCCGTTCTTCAGCACCGGCCGGGAGCCCGGGGTCTCGGCCGCCGAGACGCCCCAGTCCTGCCCGGACACGACCCGGCTCATCAGCGTACGGAGGTAGGCGCGGGAATCGGCGTCCAGGCCGCCGGAGCCCCGGTGCACCGTGCCGCCGGAGCCGAACACGGCCCGCAGCAGCCGTATCTGGTCGCTCGCGGTGGTCCGGGTCAGGCCCCACTTGCCGCCGGGCCCGCCCGTGGTGGAGGTCAGCCCCAGCCGTTCGTTGGCCGCCGCCAGCCCCGGGGCGCGGCCGATCCGCCGCCACAGCGTGTTGGCCGCCGCGTTGTCGCTGCGCCGGATCATCGGCTCGGCGAGGTCCCGTTCGGCCCCGCTCAGCGGGCGTCCCGCGTCCTGCGCCCGCAGCAGCAGCGCGGCGAGGATGTCCACCTTGACGATGCTGGCGGTGTCGTACGCCCGGTCCTCGCCGCGCACCACGGCGGTGCGCCCGGTGCCGTCCAGGTCGAGCACGGCCACCGTGGCGTGCGCCGAGGCCCCGCCGGAGGACCCGGGCGCGGGTGCGGCGGCGGCCGGGTGGACGAGCGCGGCGGACAGCAGGGCGGTCGCCGAGGCCACGAGGGCGCCGGCCGTGACCCGTGCGGTACGGGAGGAGCGGGACGACATGGGACACGAACGTAGACAACCGGCGCGCCCCGCGGCATGGCCGCCGTCACGTTCCGGCCCCGTTCACGCCGATTGTGAGAAAGGCCACCGGTGGGGCGCTGTGTGCCGCCCGGCGCGTCCGCCCGCGCGCCGGGCCCCGTCGGCCGGCCTCCGGCCGCGGCCGCCCGGATCCGACCTCGGGTCCTCGGGTCCGTCGCCGGTGCCACGGCCCTGCTCGGGCCGGCCGGCACCCACTGGCTGGAGCATCCGGCCGTCCAGGCATGGCGCGCCGTCCGTCCGGCCGTCACCGCGCAGGCCCTGCCGAGACCTGGCCGGCGGTGACCGGCACCTGGCACCCGCGCGCACCCTGGGCGCGCGCACCGCCCGGGCCGCGCTCGGCGTCCGGGACGCCCGGACCGTCGCCCCGCCGGTGAACGCCTGCACCGACGACCTGCCGCTGACCCCTTCCTGAGCCGTTCTCCCGGCCAGGGGCTCCGACCGGCCCGAACGGGTGCACGATGGTGTCGTGACGCTCGTTCCGGGGCCGGGCCCGGTCACCGCGCAGGGCCGCCCCGGTCGCGGGCCGCCGGTGTGCGGAAGGAGGCGGTGACGATGACCCGGACACCTCCCAGGGCGGTCACCCGCGTGCCGCTGTGGCGCTGGCGGCGCAACCCGCTCAAGCGGCACAGCGACGTCGTCGAGGCCTGGATCGTGCTCGTCGGCTGGCTGCTGGTCCTGGCCGTCGGGATCGCCGCGGGCGTGGCGGCGGCCCGCACCTCCGAGTCCGCGTTCGCCGCGCGGCTGGCCCGGCTGCACCCCGTCTCCGCCGTGCTCACCGACGGCGCGGCGCGCACCCCGGCCGCGGCCGCCGGCTACGACGACGGGCGGGTGTGGGCGACCGTGCGCTGGACGGACGCGCAGGGGTCCGCGCACACCGACCGGGCCAAGGTGGCTCCCGGCGCCCCCGCGGGAAGCCACGTCACGGTGTGGACGGACCAGGCCGGCCGCGTCGTTCCCGCCCCCCTCACCGGCACGGCGGCCGACGTCCAGGCGGCCCTCACCGGCACCCTCGTCGCCCCGGCGGCCGGTGCGCTGGCCTGGGGCGGGGTACGGCTGGTCCGCGACCGCCTCATCCGGCGGCGCATGGCCGAGTGGGACGAGGAGTGGAAGCAGATCGGACCCCGGTGGGGCAACCTCAGCGGGGGAGTGGGCTGACCGGGGCGCGGGCCGGCCGGGCGCGCGGAGGAGCGCCCGCGCCCGGCTCCGGCACGCGCCGCGCCCCGTCGGACGGCTGACGGAGAGACTGGCCCGGCGGCACCGGTGCCTGCTCCCGGTGGGCCGGCGGCCGGTGCCGCCCCGGCCGGTGGTCCTCCGCTCGGCGCAAGGCTCGGCTGGTCGGAGGCGGGGCCCCGCGGGTGGTCCGTCGGGTCGCGGCCGGCGCTCCCCGGCGGTGGCGGAGGAACGCCGGGGCGGCGGACAAGTGCCGCTCGGCCGCCGGCCGGGCCCGCCCCGCACCGCCGCGTCCGCCCCGCCGCCCGGAGCGGTCATCCGCCTTCCGCCCGAATCCGCCCCGGGCGCGTGAGGGCGTCCCGGCTGGTTACCCGGCCCCCATGACCAAGCTGCACGTTCCACGGCGGCGTCACCGGCAGGCCGCCGACGAGAGCACGGAGCCCCGGCCGCCGGTGCGGCAGGAGCCAGGGTTCGCCCAGGAGCCGGGACGAGGGGGGCCGGACCGTGAGGAGAGCCGGGGACCGCGGACGCCCGCGTCGGAGCCGGGGCAGGCGGACCCGGACCGCGAACGGAGCCCGGAGTCCCGGATGTCCTCGTCGCGGGAGGCCGGGGCTGGTCCCGGTTCGGGGCGAGCGGAATCGGACCGTGAGGGGAGCCCGGAGTCCCGGATGTCCTCGCCGCGGGAGGCCGGGGCTGGTCCCGGTTCGGGGCGAGCGGAATCGGACCGTGAGGGGAGCCTGGAGTCCCGGACGCCCTCGCCCGAGGAGGCCGGGCCCGCGCCGGAGACGGAGCGGGCGGCGCCGGACAGTCCGGTCCGGCTGCCCCGCCGGGCCTGGGGCGCCGTGTTCCGCGGCGCGCTGCGCGAGTTCCGCGACGACCAGCTGACCGACCGGGCCGCGGCGCTCACCTACTACGCCGTACTGTCCCTGTTCCCCGCCCTGCTGGTGCTGGTCTCGCTGCTGTCCGTCCTCGGCCGGTCGACCACGGACCGGGTGCTGGCCAACGTGCGCAACCTCGCCCCCGGCCCGGCCCGGGACATCATCGTCCGGGCCGTGGGCCAGCTCCAGGACAAGGCCGGTGTCGGCTCGGTGATGGCCCTGGTCGGCATCGTGCTGGCGGTGTGGTCGGCGTCCGGCTACGTCGCCGCCTTCATCCGTGCCGCCAACGCCGTCTACGACATGCCCGAGGGCCGCCCGGTGTGGAAGATCCTGCCGGTGCGCGTGGGCATCACCGTCGTGCTGATGGTGCTGTCCGTGGCCGGCGCGCTCATCGTCGTCTTCTCCGGCGGCCTGGCCCAGCGCGCGGGCCAGGCGCTCGGCCTCGGCGACACGGCCCTGACGGCGTGGTCGATCGCGAAGTGGCCGGTGCTCGTCGTCCTGGTCACCCTGATGATCGCGCTCCTGTACTGGGCGGCCCCCAACGCCAAGGTGCGGGGCTTCAGGTGGGTCACCCCGGGCAGCGTCCTCGCCCTGCTGATCTGGCTGGTGGCCTCCGCCGGCTTCGCGTTCTACGTCGCCGGTTTCGCCTCGTACAACAAGACCTACGGCACCATGGCCGGTGTCATCGTCTTCCTGGTGTGGCTGTGGATCACCAACCTGGCCATCCTGCTGGGCCTGGAGTTCGACGCGGAGACCCTGCGGCAGCGGGCCATCGCCGGCGGCCACCCGCCCCACGCCGAACCGTATGTGCGGCCCCGCGACACCCGGAAGTGGGACGAGGAGGACGTGCGCCGCCTGGGCCGGCCCTGACGGCACCGCCCTCCCCGCCCCGCCCGGCTCAGGCCGCGTAGCCGCCGTCGACCGAGAACTCGGCGCCCGTCACATAGGCCGCCCCCGGCCCGGCGAGGAACGCCACCATGGACGCCACCTCCTCGGGCGTGCCGTACCGGCCCAGCGCCGTCATGGCGGCCTGGCCGGACGCGTAGGGGCCGTCCGCCGGGTTCATGTCGGTGTCGGTCGGGCCCGGGTGCACGACGTTCGCCGTGATCCCGCGCCCGGCCAGCTCCCGCGCCAGCGCCTTCGTCAGCCCGATCACGGCGGACTTGCTCATCGCGTACAGCGTGGCCCCGGGCCCCGGCACCCGCGCCGTGACACAGCTGCCGACGGTGATGATCCGCCCGCCGGTTCCCATGAGCGCGGCGGCGGCCCGGGCCGCCAGGAACACCCCGCGCACGTTCACCGCGAGGACCCGGTCCACGTCGGCGAGGGACAGGTTCTCCAGCGGTTCCATGATGCCGACGGCCGCGTTGCCCACCAGCACGTCCAGCCCGCCCAAGGCCCCGGCGGCCCGCCCCACCGCGTCCGCCGCCTCGGCCGCGTCCGCGGAGTCGGCGCGCAGGGCCACCGCCCGCCGACCCAGCGCCTCGATGTCCCGGACCACCGTGTCGGCCGCGTCCTTGTCGTGCACATAGGTCAGGGCCACGTCCGCGCCCTCCCGGGCCAGCCGCCGTGCAGTCGCCGCCCCGATGCCCCGGCTGCCGCCGGTGACCAGGGCCTTCTTGTTGTTCAGGTGCTCTCGTGAAGTCATGGCTCCATCCCACCGCGGGGGCGCGGGGAGCACCGGCGGGGAACGGACATCGACCTCGGCGACGGCGGGTGCGGCGCGGTCAGCCCGCCCGGGGGCCGCGCGGGCTGATCAGCCCGGTCTCGTAGGCGAGGATCGTGGCCTGTACCCGGTCGCGCAACCCGAGCTTGGACAGCAGGGCGTTGACATGGCTCTTGACCGTGCCCGTGGTGACGCCGAGGTCGGCACCGATCTCGGCGTTGGTCAGCCCCGAGGCGATCTTCAGCAGGACCTCGCGTTCCCGCTGGGTGAGCCGGCTCAGCGGACCGTCGGCCGCGGGCGGCGGCGGAGCGCCGCGGGCGAAGGTGTGGATGAGCCGGCCGGTCACGGCGGGCGCCAGGATGCCGTCGCCGGCCGCGACCACCCGGATCGCGGACAGCAGTTCGCCGGGCCGGGCGTCCTTCAGCAGGAACCCGGACGCCCCGGCGCGCAGCGCCTCGTACACGTACTCGTCCAGGTCGAACGTGGTGAGCACCAGCACCCGCGGTCCGCCGGGCGACGCGGTGATCAGGCGGGTGGCGGTGAGCCCGTCCATGCCCGGCATCCGGATGTCCATCAGGACGACGTCGGCCTCCCGCGCGGTGGCGAGGGACACCGCCGCCGCCCCGTCGCCGGCCTCGGCCACCACGGTCAGATCGGGTTCGGCGTCCACGATGGCCGCGAAGCCGGCGCGGACCACGGCCTGGTCGTCGACGACGATCACGCGTATGGCGACGGGGACACCTCCTGGACGGGGGCCCCAGGAGCCCCGGCCGGCAACGACACCCGTAGCGTACCGGCCGGTTCGCACACGATCCGGCCCTCACCGGCGGCGACCTGCACCCGCAGGCGTTCGGCGACCGGTCCCGCGACCGCCAGCCGGACCCCCGTCACGGTGATCCGCAGGGTGCCGCGGCGGCGCCGCAGGGTCACCCGCGCCGGGCCGGGATCACCCGCGCCGAGCGCGGCCTCGACGATCCGGTACACCGACACCTGCGTGGACGGCGGCAGCCCCCGGGTGGCCTCCGGCAGGCCCCGCAGCCGTACCTCGCGGCCCACGGAGCGCAGTGCCCGGCACAGCGCGTCGAGGTCGGCGGCGGACGGCGACGGCGCCAGCGGTCCGCCGGGCCCGCCGTCGCCGCCGTCCGCCAGCCCGTGCAGCATCTCCCGCATCGCGGCCAGCGCCGCCCTGGCCGTGTCCGCGACCCCGGCGAGGTCGCCCCGGCGGGCCGCGCCGACCAGGGCCCGGGTGTGCGCGAACACCGCCTCGCGCAACGTGGCGGCCAGCCGCTGCCGTTCGGCCTCGGCCGCCCGGTCCGCCTGCCACATCGAGCTGGCGAACGCGAAGTCGTCGTACGCCAGGGCCCGCACCCGCCGGCGGCGCACCAGCACACCGGCACCCCACACGGCGGCGGACACCGGGGCCAGCAGGACGGACAGGAGGAACGACAACAGGACGGCGTCGGCCGGACCCGCCGGCTCGCCCGCCACCACGCCGTCGGCGCAGGCGACCGCCGTCAATGCACCGGCCGCCCCGAGCGCGGCCACGAACGGCGCGGGCCAGGTGTGCCCGGGCCCCGCGCCGTAGGCGGCGACCGCGTACACCGCGAGCGTCTCCACGAACACGCCCGCGACCAGGAACTGCGCGACCTGGGGCGGCAACGGCGCCGCGACGACGGCCACCGGACCCGCCCAGGCCGACGTCAGCACCGTGGCGAACACCGCCCACGGGGCCCGCCTGCGCCACAGCAGCGGCAGCGCGCGCAGCACCAGCAGCCCGCACACGAGCAGCAGCGCCGGCAGCGCGGCCCGCCGCGCGGCGCCCGGCCACTCCTCCGTGGCCGCCAGCACGCACGCCACCGGCAGCAGCATCGCGGCCAGCACCAGCGCGGGGTCGGCGAACCGCTGTTCCCGCAGCACGTCACGCCGCCAGCCGGTCTCCTCCGCGCGCCGTGCCGCGGCGCCGTCGGGCAGCGTCGCGCGCACCCGCCAGCCACCCTCCGGCGTGGGCCCGGCGGTGAGTTCGCCGCCGACGGAGACGGCCCGCTCCCGCATGCCGGCGACGCCGCGCCCCGCGCCGAGCCCGCCGGCCGCCTGCGGCGCGAGGCGCGGCGGCGCGTTCTCCACCGTCAGCTCCAGCAGTCCGTCCACCCGCCGCACCAGCACCCGGGCGGCGGCGCCGGGCGCGTACCGCAGCGCGTTGGTCAGCGCCTCGCGGACGATGCCGTGCACCGCCTCGGCCGCCGGTCCCGCCAGGTCGTCCGGCAGGTGCGCGGTGACCGGGCGGCCCAGCCGGCCGAACCCCGCGACGAGTTCCTCGATCCGCCCGCTCATCGGCCGGTGGTCCGGGCGGCCGGTGTCCCGCAGCAGCCCCACGAGCCGTTGCAGCGCGGTGAGGGTCTCGGCGCCGGTGCGCTCGGCGAACGCCAGCGCCTCGGCGGTGAGGTCGGGTCTGCGGTCCCGGAGCCGCAGTGCCGCGTCGGCGGTCACCACCACGGAGGTGAGGTGATGGGCGCTCACATCGTGCAGTTCGCGGGCCAGTCGCCGGCGCTCCTGGTCGCCGGCCAGCCGGCGGGCCTGCTCCGCCCCGGCCAGCCGCCGGGCGGCGGTCAGCCGGCCGGCGAGCCACTGCCGCCGGGTCTCGCCGAGCCCGGCGCACAGCACGGACCCGCCCAGGGAGATCGCCATGGTGGGCACCAGCGGGGCCCGCAGGCCCTCCGCCACCGCGGCCCCTGCCCACTCGACACCTACCACCGCGGCCACCGCCCGCACCGTCACCGGCGCCGGGCAGCGCACGGCGACGGAGTACAGGGAGATCAGCGAGCCGAGGCCGAGGTAGCCGTCCGGCCAGGCGAGCCCGGCGAGGATCCCCGCGGCCAGAGTGCCGGCCAGCGACCGCACCGGTGCGGTACGGCGCCGGCCCAGCGCGGCCGTCTCCACGGCCAGCGCGCACAGCACGGCGGCCGACGCGAACGGACCGGGCGTGCCGTCGGGGCTCACCCCGGGCCACAGCAGGACGCCCTGCCCGGCCGCCAGCAGCAGGGGCAGAAGCCAGTTGCGCATCGTCTCCATGTCACCGACGAGCGTATGTGCGCCGCGTACGGCGGGCACCGGCCCCGGGGTGGAGGGCCGTCCCCAACCAGGGATAGAGACACGGCTCATGCCGCGGGCCGATGGCACACCTGTGGGAATTTGGCAGGCTGACGGCATGACACCGCCACCGCTCGCCGAGCAGCTCCCGTACCACCGTCTGGCCCGTCTCTCGCCGCGCTACCAGTGGTGGCGCCCGCTGCTCGGCACGCTGGTCCTGGCCGTGGCCTACGCGCTCGCCGTGCTCGTCCTCATATTCTGCTGCCTGGCTCTGGGCGGGGCCCTCGGATATCCCGAGGACGCCGACGGTTGGCCGGAGTTCGGCCCCGTCTCGGGCACCGCCGTGGACCTGCTGTCGCTCGCGGTGGGCATACCCGTGCTGCTGCTGACCGTGCGGTGGATCGGCCGGCGCCCGGCGGGTTCGGTCTCGTCGGTCACCGGGCGGCTGCGTCCGCGCTGGCTCGCGCTGTGCGTGCTGACGGCCGTGCCGGTCCTCGCCCTGTCGATGGGCGGCATGCTCCTGCTCCCCGAGGACGGCGGTGAGGCGCAGAGCCAGTGGGTGGGCTGGCCGGCCTTCGCGCGGGCCCTGGCCATGCTGCTGGTGCTGGTGCCGTTGCAGGCGGCGGCCGAGGAGTACGTCTTCCGGGGCTGGCTGACGCAGACCGCGGGGGCGTACCTGCGCTCGCCGTGGGCCGCGCTGGTGCCCCAGGCCGTGCTGTTCGCCGCCGCCCACGGCTGGGGCACCCCGTGGGGCTTCGCCGACCTGCTGGTGTTCGGGGCGTGCGCGGGCTGGCTGACCTGGCGGACGGGCGGGCTGGAGGCGTCGATCGCCCTGCACGCCGTCAACAACCTCTTGGCCTTCGGTGTGTCGGCCGCCGTGGTCGACGGGCTCGCCGGTGACGAGACCGCGGCCGACGCGGACTGGCAGACGGTCCTGCTCGACGTCCTGGGGATCCTGCTGTACACGGCGGCCGTGACCTGGTGGCTGCGCCGTCGCCGACTTGAACGCACCGCCCCCGCGCCACTGCCCCCGGCCCATCCGTACGCCACCGTGCCCGGCCAGTGGCCGGGCCACCCGGCGCCCGGAGCCGCCGTGCCACCGACCTGGCCGGCACACCCGGCGGCAGGCCACTCCCTGGCGCCGCCCCGGCCCGGACACTCGCAGGCGGGAAGTCCGGGGCCGTGGGACGGGGCCAACCCGGCGGGTGGCCAGGTGTCTGCGGTGTGGGCGGGACATCCGCAGGCGGGTGGCCGGGGGCCGTCGGGCGGGGCGCATCCGGTGGGGGGCCGTCCGGTGCCGTCGGCCGGGCCGGGACATCCGCAGGCGGGCGGTCAGGGGCTGTGGGACGGGGTTCACCGGGAGGGTGGCCAGGTGTCTGCGGTGTGGGCGGGACATCCGGAGGCGGGTGGCCGGGGGCCGTCGGGCGGGGCGCATCCGGTGGGGGGCCGTCCGGTGTCGTCGGCCTCGCCGGGCCACCCGACGGCCGGTGAGCCTGTGCCGCCGTCACGGTCCGCTCAGCCGGGGGCTGCCCCGCCGTGGCCGCACGCGGGTCGTCCGGCCGGGGCGGCGGGCGCCGGGGAGGACGGTCCGGACCCCGGGTGAGCGGCGTACCGGCGGGCCCGCCCGTCAGCCCACGTGGGCGGCGATGGTCCGCGCGCACTCCAGGGACTCGGTACGGGTCGTGTCCACCACCACGTCGTACGACACCCCTTCGTGCACCGCGCGGGCCTGGGCCAGGGCCATGCCCCGCGTCCGGTCGCCGCGGGCGATCTCCCGCCCCGCGGCGACCTCGGGGTCACAGCGGACGCCGACCCACAGGACGGCCAGTCCGTCCAGGGCCTCGCGCCACCGGCGCTGCGAGGCGGCGCCGCCGAGGAACACATCGTCGACGACGACCCTGGCGCCCGCGCGGACCGACGCCGCGACACCCTGCCGCCAGGCCTCCTCCAGCGCCCGGAAGTCCGCCCCGACCCTCACCCGGCCGTCGGCCCCGAAGGCGATCCCGCCGTCCGCGTCCCGCAGCCTCGGCGGCAGCGCGTCCACGAACGCGTCGATGCCGAACGCCAGCCACGCATCCGCCAGTACGGTCTGCAGACAGCGCACGATGCCCGTCTTCCCCGCGCTGGAACCACCGTTGAGCAGGATCACCTGAGTCACCGGGCCACCGTACGCGGCCCGCCGACCGGGGCACCAAGGAGTTTTCGCGACCCGCCCCGGGTGGCGTGCGCGGACATGTGTACGGCTGGTGGAAGATCGGTCCTGCTACCGTCCCCGCCGGGAGGCGAACCGGGTGGACGTCAAATACCGCGAGCGCGAAGGAAGTTGCATAGTGACACTCACCGTGACCGTCCTGGGCACCGGCATCATGGGGGCCGCGATGGCCCGTAACCTCGCGCGCGCCGGACACACCGTGCGGGCCTGGAACCGTACCCGGGCCAAGGCGGAACCGCTCGCCGCCGAAGGCGTGCTGGTCGCCGGCACGCCCGCCGAGGCCGTCCAGGGCGCCGACGTCGTGCTGACCGTGCTCTACGACGGCCCGGCCGCCCTGGACGCCATGCGCGAGGCCGCTCCCGCGTTGCGCCCGGGCACCCTGTGGGCACAGTGCACCACCGCCGGCACCGAGGCCCTCGGCGACCTGGCGGCCTTCGCCCGCGAGCACGGCCTGGTGTTCTTCGACGCGCCCGTCCTCGGCACCCGGCAGCCCGCCGAGGCCGGACAGCTCCTCGTCCTCGCCGCGGGCCCGGCCGAGCACCGGGCCACCGTCACCCCGGTGTTCGACGCGATCGGCAGCCGTACCGTGTGGACCGGTGAGGACGGTGCCGCCGGCAGCGCGTCCCGGCTGAAACTGGTCGCCAACAGCTGGGTCGTCGCGGCCACCACGGCGACCGGCGAGACCCTGGCCTTGGCCAAGGCGCTCGGCGTGGACCCGCAGGACTTCTTCGACGCCATCGCCGGCGGCCCGCTGGACATGGGCTACCTGCGCGCCAAGGCCCGGCTCATCCTGGACGACGCACTGACGCCCGCGCAGTTCGCGGTGGCCACGGCCGTCAAGGACGCCCGGCTCGTCGTCCGGGCGGGCGAGGAACACGGGGTGCGTCTGGACGTGGCCGCCGCGAGCGCGGAGCGCCTGGAGCGCGCCGCCGCGCAGGGCCACGCCGACGAGGACATGGCCGCCGCCTACTTCGCCAGCTTCGGCGAAGCCGGGGCGCCGTCCGCCTGAGCGAGGGGCCCCGCGAGAGGCGGCCGGGCTCACTGGGCGGGGGCGGTGTCCTCCGCGTTCCCGGCCGTCTCCGGTGCCGGCTCGGCGGCCACGGTGTAGAAGACGGACGAGCCCTGCTTGCTGCGGTGCGCGCCGTTGCGGGCCACGAGGTTCTCCAGGGTGGTGCGCACGACCTTCGTCTGCACCCCCCGCTCGGGGTACGCCTTGCCCAGCGCCTCGGTGACCTCCGCGGCGGAACGCGGCTCGTTCTGCTCGGTCAGATACCGGCGGACCAGTTCGACGAGCGTGGGCTGCGTGGGCTGCGTGGGCTGCGTGGGCTGGGCGGACTGGGCGGACTGCGTCGGCTGAGCGGGCTCCGCGGGGGCCTTAGTGGCCGCCTTCTTCGCGGTCGCCGGCTTTCCGCTCGCTGTCTTTCCGGCCGCTGTCTTTCCGCCCGCCGTCTTCTTGGCGGTCGTCTTCTTGGCCGCCGGTTTCCTGGGGCTCGGCTTCTTGGCTTCGGGGCGCTGTGTCCCGACGCTCTGCCCGCGCGGAGCGGGTACGACCGCGCCGCCGGCCGGGGCGGCGATGCCGAGTGCCTGCCGCATGTTCAGCAGGATGGCGTGGTCGTGCTGGAGACCGGCCAACCGCTCCTGCAGTGCGGCGATTTCCGCGGTGATGCGGTCCTGTTCCTTGACGTTGTCTTCTAGGTCCTTGGTCACCTGGCTGACGTACTGAGACGCCAATTCGGTAACGGGACCAACGGTTTCCGGCATATCTACCTCCGGTTGTGGTGCGACACCTGGATGATACGGGTGAGTTAACCCGTTCTCACCGTTCGTGACGAACAGACACGACGGTCGGCTTTGGGTCAGGGACGCGGAGTCGGCCGCGGTGAGTGTCGCGGTCCGTTTGTCGCCGGTGGCGTCCGCCACCGTGCTCCCGGAGTCTCTCCGAAAAAGTGCGTGGCGGCTAACTCCGCAAGAAACCAAGGGACTTGACCGGTCGTCCCGTAGGCGTCGCGGTAGTGGCGCGCACACCGGCCCGGCCGCCGTACGTAGTCCTCCCCGCGGCTAGGATGCGTCCTCATGACGGCGCGCGGAGACACCGGTACTTCCCGGCGGGGGCACCGTGGCCGCGGGGCCCTGGTCCTGGCCGGTCTGCTGCTCTGTGCCGGCTGTGAGGACTCCCTGGGACAGCCCCCGCCACGCCCGGCCGGACCCCCCGCCGTCACCGCGTGTCTGACCGGCTCCGGGGACCTCGTCGCCGACGTGAACGACGACGGCCGCCCGGACCGGATCACCGACCCCTCCCACCACGGTGCCCGCCTGGCCATCGCCTTCGGCGCCGGCTCGTCCGGCGGACGGACCGTCACGGCACGGGGACTGGCCGACCGGACCGGGAGCCGGCAACCGTATGTGCGCGCCGCCGTCGCGGACTTCGACCGGGACGGCTGGAGTGACCTGGCCGTGGTCGCGGGGCGGGCCCAGGCCGGCGACGACCCGGTCCCGCCCCGCGTGGCCGAACTGCGGCTGGGGCCCTTCTCCGACACGGGCCGCGGCCGGCGCACCGTGCAGCTCGACCTGGGCGCCGCACAGGACATCGCCGTGGCCGACCACGACCACGACCGGTACCCCGACCTCGTGGCCTACACCTACGCCGGCGACGGGGTGTACGAGTTCCGGGTCCGCCTCGGCGACCCGCGCACCGGACTCGGGGCCGGCGCCCGCGCGCACACCACGGACGCCGGTGCCACCGGCTACGACCCGCCGGCCCGCCTCCCGCACGCCCGCCTGACGCCCTTCTACCCGGCCTGTCGGACCGGGTGACGGCGCCGGGACGCCCCGGCCCCGGTCGCGGGCTCTCCGGGACGGCACGTGCGGGGCGGGCTCAGCCGAGCACCAGCGGGAGCGTTCCTGCCAACGGGCCGTCCAGTGCGGCCCGTTCGGCACCGGTCGGGGCCCGGCGGCCCGTGCCGATCCGCAGCGCGTCCTCGTCGGACCAGGACGCGGGGAAGGGCGCCCCGGCGATCTCCTCCAGCATCGCGCGCGTCCGGGCGAGGCCCTCGGCGGGTGGCCGGGCCGCACCCGGGAGGTGTGCGATCAGGTCCAGGTGGTGCAGGGTCCACTCCAGGACGTACGCGGAGAGGTAGTCGCCGGCGGTGAGGACCATGTCCTGGGTGCGCACCCGCAGTCCGGGATCGGCCAGCGCCGCCGCGCGTCCGGCGGCCGAACCGACGTCGTCCAGGTGGAACTTCAGCAGGGCCGGCTCCTCGTACGCGGCGGCCAGCCGGACCGTCAGCGCGTCCAGCGGGTCGTCGCCGGCCGGCGGTGTGTCGGTGACGTGCCAGTAGGTCACCGCGTCGTGCGTGGGCTCCTCCGTGGCGGGGGTCACCAGGGTGATCAGCACATCCTGGGAGTCGATGACCAGATGGCACACCAGGTCCCGGACGAGCCAGCCCGTACAGCCGGACGGCCGCGTGAAGTCCTCGTCGGCGAGGCCGGCGACCGCCGCCCGCAAGGCGCTCCAGGAGCGTTGGAAGAGGTCCACACCCGCACGCTAACAGCGCCCCGTGAACCGCTTCCACCGGGTTTACCCGGTCGTCCCCGGGACGCCCGCCACACCGTCCTCCGGTCGCCCGAGGTGTCCGGAGAGGCGGCCGCCTCCCGCCCCGCGGGCCGGACTCGCGCACCGCGCCAGCGCGCACGCCGCTCAGAACGACGCGTCCACGAAGCCCATCTTGCGGTTCATGGCGATGACACTGGCGTTCGCGGGGTGATGGAACGTCCGGACCGTGGTCGCCCCGCGCTCCCGGGCGAAGGCCAGGCCGAGGGTCTTCATGGCGACGGCGATGCCGCGGCCCCGGTACGCGGCCCGCACCCCGGTCATCTCGTTGAAGACGAACTCCGGGTGGACCGAGGCGGCCGCCATGCCGATCCACGCGTCGCCGTCCAGGGCGATCACCACGCCGTGGGGGGCGTAGCCGGCGGAGGCGAAACGGCGTTCGGCGTACTCCTCGTACGAGTAGAACTCCCCGCGCTCCGGGATGTCCGCCGAGCATTCCTTGTTCAGCTCGTACAGGGCGCGCCGGTGTTCCGGGGTGTCGCCCAGCTCGGCGAGGGTGGCGAAGCGGATGCCCGCCGCGCGGCAGCGCTCCACGTACGGCTGGAAGCGGGGCGCGTCGAACGCGGCGACGTCCAGTTCGACCTTCACCCAGTGGTCGGCCATGCTGTCCCCTCCGTCGGCGCGTGGTTCGCCTCATCCTGTCAGCGGATCGCGAGCAGGCACAGGGATGTTCACCTCCATGAACTTTGCTCACATGGGTGTGCATGACTGGTGACGGTGTGCCAAGCTCGGCCGACTTCACTCGAAGACGGCGGAGTGGGAGGGCGAGCATGAGCGTTTCCCGGCGTGCGCTGCTGGTGACGGCGGCCGGTGCGGCGGTCGCGGGTCCGGTCACGGAGGCGTCCGCGACACCCTCGGCGGCGGCCGGGCCGGCACCCTCGGCGGCCGGACGGGCGGAGTCCGCGGCGACCCTGCGGACGCTGAGCGCGGCGGCGGACTACGCCGTGGCGAAGGTCCGTGCCGTGGCGCCCCGCGTGACCGGCTTCCCGGTCGGCACCAAGTTCGAGAAGTGGACGTACTCGCGCGGCGGGGACTGGGTGGGCGGCTTCTGGCCCGGGACGCTGTGGATGGCGTACCTGTACAGCGGAGACGACTTCTTCCGTGCCCGGGCCGTCGAGTCGGCCCGGAACCTGGCCCCCCGCCAGAGCGACACGAGCACCCACGACCTCGGTTTCCTGTTCTCCCCCTCCTGGGTCACCGCCTGGCGGCTGACCGGCGACGACGAGTGGCGCACCGGCGCGATACGGGCGGCGGACTCCCTGATCCGGCGGTACGACCCGCGCGGCGGATTCATCCGGGCGTGGGGTGCGCTGACCGACACCGCCAACGCCGGCCGCGTGATCATCGACACGATGACTACTCCTTAAGCATCGGCAGCGCGCTGAACAGCGGAGATGCAACGTCGTTCCCTCGCAATGGGAGACGAATGGGAAACGGGGGCACCCACAGCCCTGCCGCAACGACCTGCTTCTCCCACACTTCTTGCAGGTACTGGACGATCCGTTCCTCCATCGCGAGCGTCACCTCGGTGTAGGCACCCTCCATCCCCGGCAGTTCGTGACCCAGCCGCCCCTCCTTGGCCACCTTCGGGATGTCGGCGCCGGGCTCGTCCAGCAACGCCCTGTGCCAGTGCCGCAGCCGATAGATGTCCTGCCCGGCCATCTCAGGTACGGCCGGCACCTTCGGCCGCGCATTGCGCCCAGTTCGTTCTTCGGCTCCGTCGCGGATGGGGTACCAGTAGTCCCGGTTGAAGCTTGCGCTCACCAGCGGACGCCCTGTCATGGACGTGAAGACGAACGGCTGGTCATGGTTCGCCAGTACGGCCTCGTGCATGTGGTGCAGGAAGGGCGGGATCACCAGTGTGCGGTGCGACTCGTACTTCGGACCGGCCAGCGTGGGCTTCCCCGCGACGCGGTACACCTGGTACTGGACTCGCAGTGCATGGAAGCGGTCGCCATACCTGCTCAAGGCCTCCGAGCGCCGATCTTCATCGGGGTCTGACGCAGGCCAGTGCGGAGAGGCATAGCCGCGCTGGAGACCGCGCATCTCGCCGGGTGGGCGCATTCCGGTGAAGGCGATGGTCCAGATGTACACCCAGCCGGCGTAGCCCCACACGGTGTGCGCGTTGACGGCGAGCTGATGAATGGGCTCGATGGGCAAGTGCTTCTTCTCGCGCCGAACCTTCTTCTTCGTGTACTTGCCACGTCGGTTTTGCGTGACGATCGGCGAGTCAGTACGCAATCTGTACTTGGTCATCGCGTCGACCATCATCGTGCGGAAAAGGCCGCAGAGCTGAGCCGCATAGTTGTCGGAGTACCGCTCCTCGATGCTCTTTTTCCAGCGGTCGTACTCGATGGGCGTGATCTCTCCGACGGGACGGCCTTGCCAGTCGGGGGCAATAACCGTCTTGATCATCGACTTGTAGACTCCAAGCGACCGTGGCCGCAGGTCGGCGGCCTCGTACCAGGTCCACGCGTACTCATCCATGGGCGTCTTGCTGGACGCGTGCGGGATGTGCTTGCCGTGCCGGACTTCGTATTCACGGTCTAGGCCGTACTTGTAGGCCTCGTCCTCATCCGCGAATGGGACGCCCTTCTCGGGGCCTGACGCTGAGTCGTACAGTTTCTTTTTCGTGGCTTTGCCGTCGGCATCGAGCTTGTACGTGCCGTTCCACCACTTAACGCGGATGCTGTTGCCGCGAACTTCCACACTGGGCATGTGTCATCCCCCCAATGATTGGTGTGTTGGGGGCGTGGCGGGCACCCCTGCCGCCAACGCCTCCGCTGGACTGATCCCTACGATGCCTGACCTATCGGGCAGCCGCCGCAGGTTTTGCAGTCCCGGCCCTGTGCCTTCATGAATCGCCTCACGCGCCCCTGAATGGCACGGTCTTCGACGGTCCTGGAGGACAGGACGCACACCTTCTCTCCTGCTACTTGGGTCGGGTAGCCGAAGCTGTTCGGCCCAAGATCGAGATAGATGACATTACTCACCGGTCCCCCTTATGTGGCTTGGGACCTCCGCGGGTGGGTGCTGTCAGCCTCGCACGGTGAACGCGTGAACGGGAGGGGGTTGTTGAGGTTTCATTAGCCTAGGAGGGTTACGTTTCGGTTACGATGAAAAGGTTGTACGGGGGAACGTTCCTAGTCAGGAGCCATCTGTCACGATTCCCGCGCTTCGCAACTTCTCCACAAGTTCGTTCACGAAGGTGTCAAGCTCGCCGATCGGGGCAGCCGGGAGGGTTGCTCTCGCCGTATCCCAGGCCATCTGTCGAGCCTGGTCTTCGGTGAGGGTTGCAGGAGTTGACGACGTTGTCGTGTCGCCGGCGAAGGCGGGTTCACCTCCCTCTGCGATGGCGATGCAGCTGCCGGTGGCCCAGCCGAGCGCCTTGTCGACCTTGACGTAGGTGGACTCGTACACCTCCTGCCCCTCTTCGACACGCTTCCATGTGTTCCGGGAGACGCCAGCTGCGGCGGCGGCAGCGTCGCGCGATGAGTACTGCTCCAGTCGGTGCATCTTCACGCGCTTCGCGAGGCGGTCGAGATCGGGGGTGGCCATGTCGACATGTTCTCAGGTCCATCCAGTTCCATCCAGTTCCAACCAGGTAATCAATCGGATCCGATGCGTGCAGGGTCATTCACAGTCAGCCAAGCTCTACCTACGGGTCAGTTAAGGTCAATCTCGTTGGTTCAGGGGTAGACAACCAGGGTCAACCAAGGTTAGTTTTTAGGCATGCACCAACCGTTGACCTACGAGGTCAACGGGGACGCGATCCGCGAGGAGCGCATGCAAGCGGGGCTGACCCAGACCGAGTTGGCCAGACGTGCGGGCATAACCCCCCGCTATGTCAGCCACCTCGAAACCGGCACCCGCAGACACATGGGCCCCCAGACGTACCGGCGCCTCCGCGAAGCCCTCAACGCGACCGATGCACGCCTACGGCTTACGCCTCCTCGCCCGACCGAGGACCCTCCTCACCCTGCCGAAAGGGAATGACCCGTGCCCACGGATAAGAGCTGGTACCACCGGCCGCAGCCGCCGGCCGACCCGGACCAGGAGTACATGACGGTGCAGGAGACGGCCTACGTACTGCACGCCAGCACCAACTGGCTCCGCCGCCTGCTGAAGGACAACCCGCACCTGTGCGGCAGGAACGGGAAGCGCGGCCGGATCGTCACGAACCGCGAGCAGCGCGCCGCCATCCACGCCGTCCGCAGCGCCGGCGACCCGCGTCAGGGCCGCTCAATGCCGCGGTCCCGCCGCCCGGCCGCCCGTACTCGGGCTGCTGTCGCCGCCTGACCTACCCCTGAACGCGCCGAAGGGCCGCCCGCTTTGACCGGCCTGGCGACCCCACGACTCGGCGCCCCTACCACAGAGAAAGCAGAGGTCACCGTGACCACATCATTGCAGATTCGCAGCAGGGTGATCCCGCTGCACCAGACGCCGCAGGCGCGGCCGACGACCGTCACGGCGGTGTTCCGGGCGGCTGCCCGGCTGATCGTGGCGAACGGCCACCACCAGGGCGACTACTGCCCGGACCCGTTCGACCGCGTGTCGAAAACCTCGCACGCCGACCGTCCGCTGTCGATCGTCGCGGCGATCCGCTGCGTCGTGTCGGGCAGCCCGCACCGGGAGACGCCGCTCGCCGAGGCTGCTGTGAAGGCGCTGGCCTACCGGCTGGTGGTGGACGACGAGCCGGCGTGGAACGACGAGTCGTTCTGGCTGGAGACGCACGTCGCGAACTGGGGCGACGTTGAGGGCCGGACCGTCGAGTCGGTTGTCGCGGTGCTGGAGGCGGCTGCGGACGCCACGGAGGTGGCGGCATGAGTGCGCTGCGGATGGTCCGTGCGGAGGACCTGGAGGAGGCCCGCCTCGCTGAGGTGGACCAGGAGTTCCTGGAGTACTTCGGTCCGGACTTCGCGTCTTGGCGGCCGTGGCAGCAGGAGCAGTACCTGGCCGCGATCGACCAGGTGCACGCCGAGTTCGCCCCGCAGGGGGTGGCAGCGTGAACGCGAAGCGTGTGAGTGCGGCGGCGGATCTGATCCACCGGGCGCAGGAGAACGGGAAGCGGACGGCGGCGGGGATCGCGGCTGATCTGGACGCGGCATGCATGTTGCAGTCGCCCGAGGTGGCCGCCGAGCTGGCCAACTTCCGCACCATGTACGACGCGGTCAGCGCCCGAGAGCACGGGCTGATCGAGGAGCGCGACACGCTGCGGGCCCGGGTCGCCGAGCTGGAAATCGGGCAGGCGCAGGCCAAGAACGATGCGGCGCAGGCTCGCCGTGAGCTGGCCCTGATTCGCGAGCGGGTGTCGGAGCCGTTCGGCTGCACGCACTGCGGTGTGACGAAGCGGGGGCATGGCCGCCGGTACATCAGCGGTGTGGGCATGCACGCGTGGGAGCGCCCCACGGACGAGCAGGTCAAGGATCGGATGCTGGCTCGCCGTGCGGCGCGGGCGCCGTGGCCGGGGAAGCTGGAGCTGGACCGTGCGCATGAGGAGCTGATCGGTGAGGCTCTCTCCTTGTACGAGGAGGAGCAGGAGAACGCGCGGTTGCGGCTGGCGTTGAAGTCGGCGCAGCGCGGGCGGCAGCAGCTCCGGGCCCAGGTTGCCGCGCTGCTGAAAGAGCGGCACCGGACGAATGAGTGGGCCGACGACGCGGCGAAGGCGTTGCGTGCGAACCGGGACCGGATCGCCGAGTTGGAGAAGGAGCGCGCGCGGTACGTCGGTGCGGAGCCGACGATCGCGGAGGAACTCGCCTACCTGTCCCGCTGCCTGGACTCGGTGCTCGCGTGGTGCGAGAAGACCGAGGCTCGGGCGCCCGAGCTGGTCGCGGAGGTTCGCGCGGCGGCGGAGGGGATGGTCGAGCGCACCTCGTACCCGCCGGCGCTGCCGTGGGCGCGGCTGATGGACGACGAGGATCTCGCCGAGTTCCTGGACGACCTCGCCCTCGCGCTGGAGGCCGCCGAAGACCTGGACGCGCTGGCCGAGGTCGAGGACGCGTGCGCCCGCTGGCGGCTGATCGCTGAGGCGCAGCACGGCCACAACACCGCACCCGGACCCGGCGAGGAGATCCGATGAACCACTCGAAGAAGCCGCAGCAGTCCTTCTCGCTCGGCGCGAACCACCTGCACGGCGTCGCCCGGTTCGACAAGATCCGCACCGACACGTTGGTGCAGCTGGTGCAGCACTGGGCGGATCCGGACTCCCGGGACGACGTGATCGACGCGCTGGACGAACTCGCCGCTGTCGTGGCTGGCGTCGCCCGGGAGGGCGAGCTGGACGCCGCGTTGGAGCAGGTCGAGGACGTGGCCGGGATGGAGACGGCACAGGTCGAGGTGTCGATGACGGACGCGCGTCGCCTGCACGAGGAGTTGACCGAGGTGAACCGGGTGCTGTCCCGGTTCCGGCTGCGGGCCGCCGAGGTCCCCGCCCAGCGCGAAGGGAGCGCGGCATGAACGTCGTCATCAACCCCGGAACGGGACCGATCCCCGAGGCCACCGAAGAACAGGCCACCAAGAACATGACCGCCTTCCTCCTCGACCTGCGCACACGCGACATCCCGGCCTACGCCATCAGCCGCCGCCCCGCCACGCGCGACTACGGCGACGGCCGGTACGCCTACCTCGTCCACCTCGATGACGGAACCAGCACCGAGGTCCAGATGCCCGGCCTCCCGCTGGACCAGGTCCGCTGGCTCGGTGCCGACGGTCAGGACATCTGGCAGTTCCCTCGCCTGTACGTCGATGACTCGTCGTGGATCTGGTACTTCGCCCTGAACTGCTTCGAGCCCGACGACGCGCCCTCCCGGCAGCCGAACGGAACGGTGCAGGGCGGCGAGCCCTACGTCTTCACGACGATCCGGCTCGGGGGTGACGAGCGATGACCGCGCTTCAGCCCGAGATCACCGCGCTGGTCGCCCGGCAGAGGGAGCAGCGTCTCGCCGAAGGCGTCGCCGCCGAAGCCCGCCACCAGCTCGACCCGGCCGACGCCGCGTTCGCCGCGCTGGCCTGCGACCACCCCGAGACCTGCTCGTGCGACCGGGACTACCCCGGCTGGGCCCCCGGAGGCGTGCGGTGAGCCAGCGACCCGTCCGGTCCCTCGTCTGCGACAAGCCGCTCTGCACCGCCCGGTTCGTCATCGCACGGAAACGCCTCGTCTCCGAGGGGACGCTGCGCCGGGCCGCCCGCCAGCAGGGCTGGAAGCGGACCCCCGGCAACCGGGACTACTGCCCCGACCACAACCCGTGGCCCGGCTTCACCGCCTGGGCCACCACCACCCCGACCGGAGGTGCCGCGTGAGCGCCGAGATCACCAAGGCGGGTGGCGCACTCGCCATCCGCCCCGACCAAACCGACTGGACTCCGCAGCAGGCGGCCGTGCTACAGCAGTCCGGCATCGACAACCAGGTTGCCCCCGCCGAGCTGTCCGCGTTCCTCCACCTGTGCCAGCGCACCCGGCTGGACCCGTTCTCCCGGCAGATCTACCTCATCGGCCGGTACGACAAGCGGCAGCAGCGCAAGGTGTACACGCCGCAGACCAGCATCGACGGATACCGTGTCATCGCCCACCGGGCCGCCGCCGAAGCGGGCCAGGCGCTCGGCTATGACGACACCCTGTGGTGCGACAAGTCCGGGCAGTGGCGGGACGTCTGGCTGGCCGACGCCCCGCCGGCCGCCGCGAAGGTGACCGTGATCCGAAACGGGATGCGGTTCTCGGCCGTGGCCCGGTACAGCGAGTACGTCCAGACGAACCGGGACGGCAGTCCGTCCGGGCTGTGGGGCAAGATGCCCGCGACCATGACGGCGAAGTGCGCCGAGGCGCTGGCACTGCGCATGGCGTTCCCGCACGACCTGGCTGGCGTGTACACGGCCGAGGAGATGGCGCAGGCCGACAATCCGGCGTCGGACGACCGACACTTGCGCAGCATCCAGATGGGTGAGCGTGACCCGTGGACCGCACCGCGGACCGCAGCTCAGGGGCGGGACTACCTGCACGAGGCGCGTGAGGCTGCTGACGCGGACGTCGTCCGCCGGATCTGGCTCGACGCGCGGGCCGATGGCGCAGTGCCGGAGTACCTGGAGCAGATCGCCGCTGTCGGTCGCGAGAAAGCCGTCGCGCAGGCGCCTGCCGCTCCCGCTGAGGACGACGTGCCGGACGTCGAGGTCGTTCCGGAGGGCGAGACCGAAGCCGACGCCGCCGAGCGGGAACTCCGCGTCGCCGCCGCGAACGCCGGACTCAACAACCTCGACGAGGAGTTCGAGCGCAGCTACGGCCTGCCCATCAGCGAGGCTGGCGCCCAGCAGATGCGCGAGATGACAGCCCTCTTGACCGGCTCCGCCGCCTGATCACGTCACGAGTTGGGGCCGTCCTGCCCGTCTGAAGCAGGCAGGGCGGCCCCGCCCAAGGAGACCACACCCATGAACTTGAAGGAAGCAGCAGCGCGCGAGGCCGCGCTGAAGACGCTCCTCGACACTGTCAAGGACGCGTACGAGGACGCTCGCAAGGAGACTCGCGCCGCGCTCGAAGTCGCCGCGCAGGAGACCGGCGTGCGACAGGTCGCCGTCGCGTTGCCGGACGGTCCGGACATCGCCACCGTCAGCCTCGCCAGCGGCGAGGTCGCCGCGAAGATCGTGGACGAGGAAGCGTTCACCGCCTGGGTGCTGGCCAACTACGGCACCGAAATCGAGCGGAAGTTCACCACCACCGTCCGCGCCGCGTTCACCGACCGGCTGCTAAAGCAGATGACCGCGGCCGGCGCTGCCGAATACGCCGACCCGGAGACCGGCGTCATTCACGAGGTGCCCGGTATCACCATCGCTCCGGCCCGCGCGCGCACCCACTCCGTCCGTTTCAAGAAGGACGGCCGCCAGCAGGTGATGCAGGCCTGGCGCGAGGGCCGCCTCACCGCCGCCGTGCTGCCCGAGCTGACCGCCGGGGGTGCCGAGTGAGCTGGTACTTGGGCAGGCTTGCCGGCTTCGACCTGGAGACCACGGGCGTCAGCCCGGTCCGGGACCGGATCGTGCAGGCCTGCGTCGTGCAGTGCGGCGGCACCCAGCCGGTCGCCTCAGCCACGTGGATGGCCGACCCGGGCGTTGAGATCCCGGAGCAGGCCGCCGCGGTGCACGGCATCACCACCGAACGGGCCCGTGCCGAGGGCCGCCCGGCTGGCGAGGTGGTCGAGCAGGTTGTCACCGCACTGACTGCGGTGGTCCTGTCCGGGATCCCGGTGGTCGCGATGAACGCGGCCTTCGACTTGACGATGCTGGACCGGGAGGCCCGCCGGCACGGCGTGCAGCCGCTCGCCGACACGGTCGGTACGGATCTGCGTGTCGTGGACCCATTCGTGCTGGACAAGCACGTCGACCCGTACCGGTCCGGCCGTCGGACTCTGACGGACCTGTGCCGCCACTACCAAGTGCCGCTCGACGGCGCGCACGACGCCGCGGCGGATGCACTGGCCGCGTGCCGGGTGGCGTGGCGGATCGCCAACGTCCACTCGAAGATCGGCAACGCCACGCTCGACCAGCTGCACGAGAAGCAGATCGGCTGGGCCCGCGAGCAGGCCGAGTCGCTCGCCAAGTACTTCCGGAACACCCCCGGCAAAGAGGACCGCGCCGCCACGGTGCGCGGTGACTGGCCCCTGATCCCGCACCAGAGGAAGGAGGGCCAGTGATGCTGGTCTCCAAGTCGAAGTACACGGACCTCCAGCGCGCGCTGAAGGTCGAGACCGGCCGCCGGGAGCTGGCCGAGGCGAAGATCGAGCAGCAGGCCACCACGATCGCCCGGTTCCAGGCCCAACGGGACGACCTCCGCTCCCAGCTCCAGCACCTCCAGGACGAGCACCCGGACACCCCGGTCTCGGTGCAGCCCGCCGTGGGTGACGCCCGGGTCGCGCAGATGCTGGCCCTGTCGGAGCGGGCCCGGCGCTCACTGGACGAGCAGGTTCGCGCCCTGCACAAGGTCAACATGCAGCAGGAGCAAGAGATCGTGGTGCTGCGCGTGCAGCTCGCCGCCCTCCAGCCGGTCAAGGAGAGCGCGTCGTGACCCCGGAGATCACCCTCGGCGCCGCCTCCCTCATGGGCGCCCTCGTCATCGCCACCGCCGCCGTCCGCTGGGCAGTCCGCCCGACGGCGGCCCGCGCCCGACACGCACGGGTGCACGGGGCCGCCATGGTCCAGCAGTGGACGTACTGCCCGGCCTGCGCCCGGCAGATGACGGCCACCGTTCACGGCTCCACGCTGCGCTGCGACGCCGGCCACCTCATTGGGGAGGGGCTGTGAGCAGCAGGAAGCACAGTCGCCTCATCACCTGTGCCGCGTGCGGAAAGAGCCGTGAGCACGGAGGCCACGGCTGGTGCCGGACCTGCCTCACCCGGTGGGTCTACCACGGCAGGCCCGCTGACGGACCGCCTCCTCCCTCCTCGCCCGCACCGTGCGGCACGGATGGTGCCTACCAGCGTCACCTCCGCAAAGGGGAGGAGCCCTGCCAGGCATGCCGCGACGCGCACGCCGCCAAGCAGCGTGCGTACACGCGGCGTCACTCGGTCTCCAGTCACTGGAGCCGCGAAGAGGCGCGGGCCGCGGTAGCTGTCGCGGCTCGTTCCAAGGGGGTCGCGGACTGCCGTCTCGTCCTCGAAGCCCTCGGCCTGGCGCCCTCTGGCGCGGCGCGCCGTGATCACGTTGGAAGGGCAGCATGACCGTCGTAGCCATCATCGTCCTCGCCGTGTGGGCGCTCGGCATCGTCGTCCTCACCGTCGCATTCGCCGTAGCCGGACGTGAACACCCGCTGGTCGACGCGGCGATGTTCACCGACCCGGTCCGCACCTGCCTCTCCCTGGCCCTGGTCACCGTGTTCTGGCCGGCCGCCGTCGCCGCCACGGGGCTGCGCCGCCTGATGGAAAGGGGTCAGCGATGACCAGCAACTACGAGAAGGGCCGCGCGCTGGAGCACCGCGTCCGCGCCCACCTCCGCGAGGAGGGCTACGAAGTCCTGCGCACCGCCGGCTCCAAGAGCAAGGTGGACCTGGTCGCGATCAAGCCGGGGCAGATCCTGCTCGTCCAGTGCAAGCGGTCCGGCGCCCTGCCGCCCGCGGAGTGGAACGCGCTGTGGGACCTCGCGGCCATGGTCGGCGCGGTCCCGGTCCTCGCCGAGCAGCTCCCGCGCGGGCGCCGCTACTGGCGGCTCACCGCCCGCAAGGACCAGCCCGGGAAGCGGCAGCCGTACGTCGAGCTGACGCTGGACGAACTCGCCGCGGGGGTGGCTGCCTGATGCCCACCCCTGTGAACGCCTCGGACACGGACATCCTCGCGTTGCTCCGCGACGGGTACAGCAACCTGCGGATCTCCCGCGAACTCCATGTCGACAAGACCCGAGTCGCCCGCCTGCGCCGCAAGTACGACATCCCCAACGTCACCTTGCAGCCCCTCACCCTCGAAGAAAAGTGGGCCACCCGTACCAAGCTCATCGACGGCGGGCACCTGGAATGGCTCGGCGAACGCGCCGGTGCTGCCAGCACGCCGGTCATGCGGTACAAGGAGGCCAGCTACAGCCCCGCCGCAATCGCTTTCGAGAAGAAACACGGTCGGCCCCCGCAGGGTTACGTCAAGGCCGAGTGCGAATACCCGCACTGCGTTGCCCCCGACCACGTCAACGACGAAGCCGGACGGCAGGAAGCCCGGCGGAAAGTGCGGGCTGAGCGCGGTCTCGGAGACCTGCCCACCCAGTGCGTCCGAGGCCACGACCAAGCAGAACACGGCAGGTTGGAGCCCGACGGCAGCGCCTACTGCGGCATGTGCAAGGTGCTGGACAAGCGCGCCCAGCGCGACCCGTCCACGCCCCGCTGGATCAAGCCGCGGGCCACATCACTGGAAGAGGCGTTCCGGCTGCGCGCCAAGCCGGTCGATGGCGGGCACGTCCGCTGGACGGGGCCCATCACCAACACCACGCCGAACCTGAGATACCGGGGCGCCAATCACTCGGCGTACCGGATCGCATTCCGTCTCCACTACGGCCGCGACCCCGAGGGCCAAGCCCGGCCCGTGTGCGGCGTGCCGGGGTGCTTGGCCGGTGGGCACTTGGAAGACCGGCCTATGCGGCAGCGCACGGCGTCCCTCTTCAACGCGATCTTCGGAGCCTGACATGAGCAACTACACCGGCGCTGTCCCTGACACAGTCCGGCAGCCGGACTGGCGGACCCACGGCGCGTGCCAGTACGAGGACCCGGAGCTGTTCTTCAAAACCGGCACCGAGGAGATCGCGAAGACCGTGTGCCGCGGCTGCCCGGTGCGCGAGGACTGCCTCACCCATGCACTGGACGAGCGCATCGAGGACGGCGTGTGGGGCGGTCTCACCGAAGACGAGCGCCGCAACATCCGTCGGCAGGCCGTCCAGTGGAAGCTGACCGCCGTCGAGACCCAGCGGCGCCTCCGGCTCGCCGAGCAGCCGCCGCGCCCACGGACCATGCAGGAGGTGTTCGAAGAGAGCATCCTCGCGGTGCGCGGCGACCACCTCGAATGGACCGGCCCGGCCAAGCCCAAGTTCGGGGGGCGCGCCTACTCGCCTGCACAGCTCTCGTTCATCGTCAGCCGCGGCCGGGCCCCCGAGGGCGCGGTGTTGCGCCGGTGCGGCACCCCGGAGTGCGTCCGCCCCGAGCACCTGACGGACGGCGCCGAGCGCCGCGCGGCCAGTCTGCCGACCGCGGCCTGATGGACACCGGCGCCGGCCCGGTCTGCGACATCCCCGCCCCGCACGAGGGCCCGGTCCGCCTGTACCCCGCCGGGTGGCTGTGCACCACGCACAGCCCCTGGCGGGCCCGCGGACTCCCCGAACCACCACCCGCCTACACACCCCGCCCGCAGCAGGAGGAGGACGCCCGATGATCGCGCCGATACAGCCCGCGCTGGACGGCACCGTGCCCGCGCCGGTCGTGGACTACCACTCGTGGGTCGACACCGTGCGGCCCGCGTTCGTGGCCGCCGCGCAGTCCGGCCGCCGGTTCACGGTGTACGAGGTCGCGAAGGACGCGGGACTGCCGGAGCCGCGGAACCCGAAGGCCGACTGGGGGAACCTCACGCAGGCCCTCGTCCGGGACGGGCTGTTGGAGCACTGCGGGTTCGACCGCACACTCCGCCCGTCGGGGGAGCACTCCGCGGTGTCCGTGTGGCGCGGCACCCGCGCGGCGCAGGCGGGGCGGGTCGCGTGATGGCCGCGCGCTCGTGGCGCCCCAACGGGCCCGGCAGCTTCCAGGCCCCGCCGGATGTCCGCGCGGTCACCGACCGGGCCGGCCGCCGGTGGACGAAGCGCGGCGCCCGCTGGACCGCGACCGGCTCCCACTTCATCCGCTGGCGAGTCCTCGTCGCCGAACACGGACCCGTCACCGAAACCGACACCTGACCCGCGGCCCCGCCGGGCCGAATCCGGCGGGGCCACACACCCCAAGGAGAACACGACATGGGCTACTACCCGTCCGCCTGGCTCGCCTACGGCGTCCAGATCCCCGACACCACCAGCGACCAGCTCGAAGAGGCCCTCGGCTCGCTCGACGGCCAGCAGCGCGGCGACAAGGCCGACCACGTCGGCTACCTCCACGCCGGCCGCTACGACGCCGAGGACACGTACCTCGTCACCCAGGCCACCGAGGCGGAGATCGGATCGTCCGTCGTCGTCGCCCCGAACCGGACCACGGGCGACCAGTACGCCGACTGGGACCACAACATCGCCGCCGCGGCCCGCGCGCTCGGCATCACGGACCCGGTCGAACCGGCCTGGCTGCTCATCGCGCACGTCGCCTGACGCACACAGCACAGCCCCGCACCAGCTCGGTGCGGGGCCCGGAGAGAAGAGGGGAGGGGAACGGTGTCAGGACTCGGCGGACTTCGCGCGCTGTTCCTCGACCTCGCGCACCAGCCGGCGGACGTGCTCGCGGGTGTACCCGGTCACCGCGACGACTTCGGACTGCTTCATGCCCGCCTCTATGGCGTCGGCCATGACGACGGCCAGCGCGGCGCGTGCCGCCTCGGCGCGGTCCTCGGCGGTCTTCTTCGCGCGCACTGCCTTTCGCAGGGCAGCGACGGTCTCTTCGGTGGCGGGCATACCTGCATGTTCGCACATCGAGGTGGCCTCACGGAAGTCGCCCCCACTGCCTCGTTTCCGATACTCGCGTGTGGCCACATGAATGTGGCATCATGGATGTGCGCAAGAGATCCATAAGGGGCGGCGACGCACCCATGCCCTGACCAGCGCAAACAAAGGACCACGGCCGAGATGGCAACCCTCAAGATTCACAGTCGGGCGTTCACTCACCCCAAGGTCGTCATGGCAGGTAATGCCGCCACCGGCCTCTGGGTGCGGCTCGCTGCCTGGGCTGTGCAGTACCACCCCGGAGAGTGGCACGTCCCGGCCGACCTAGTCCGCAGCTACGGCACCACCACACAGATCCGGCGCATGACCGCGGCCGGCCTCGCTACCCAGACCGACGGTGGCTACGAACTCAACGCCGAACTCCTCGACTGGTGCCGCAGCGACGCGCGCGCCGCCATCCCCGAGGAACAGCGCCGCCGCATCTACGAACGCGACGGCCACGCCTGCCTGATCTGCGGGGCCACCGATGACCTGACCCTCGACCACATCTACCCCTGGTCCCTCGGCTGCCCCGACACCGACGACAACCTCCGGACGCTCTGCCGCTCCTGCAACAGCTCGAAGGGGGCCAAGGTCTAATGCCCTGGGTCAAGTTGGACGACCGGTTCCCTTCCCACCGGAAGGTCGCGCTGCTGTCCGATCGGGCGTTCAGGCTGCACGTCTCCGCGATCTGCTGGTGTTCCGAGAACCTCACTGACGGCCGCATCGCCGACCGCGAGCTGCCCCTCGTCGCCAAGATCCGCGGCCTCAAGGCCACCGCACAGCAGTTGGTCGACGCCGGCCTGTGGGACCGGATCGAGGGCGGCTGGGAGATCCACGACTACCTCGACTACAACCCGTCCCGCGCGCAGGTGCTGGCCGAGCGGAAGAAGAACGCCGAGCGGCAGGAGCGGTTCCGTCAGCGGAGGAACGGCAAGCCGGTCCCGCCGGACGGTAACGGCGTTACGCCGGACGGCTCGGATGCGCCTGGAATGCACGACGGCGACACGAACGCAGCACGACAGCGACACGACGACGACACGACGACGACCGGAAACGGTGCAGTTCTGGAGACTGAACCACAGGTCAACGACTTCCGTAACGGCGTTACTAACGGCGCCCCGTCCCGTCCCGTCCCGACCCGACCTCTATCTATGGCTGATGTAGATGGGGGAGGTGCAGGTAGTAGCGCCTCCGAGGACTACGGCCCCACCCCGATCGAGGTCGACGGCTTCCACCTGAACGACGCCATGCGCCGCTGGGCCCACGCCACCTACCCCGGGTTGGACGTCGACCACTCCACCGCCCAGTTCATCTCCCACTACCGCTCGACCGGCGCCCGCCGGAAGTCGTGGCCGGACGCCTGGCAGAAGTGGATCCGCGACGACGCCAAGAAAGCCGCCGAACGCGGCTACACCGGCGGCAACCTCCCCGCGGTCCCCGGCCAGAACGTCATCCCCTTCGCCGGCCGCCAGCAAGTTCAGCAGGCAGAGACCGACGCCTGGTTCGAACGCGCCATGGCCCGAGCCCGAGCCCGCGACGAAGCCGCCGCCCAATCCCAGGAAGGAACCGCATGAACAGCCAGGAAGCCGCCGTGCTCTGCCGCTACGTCCGAGCCCTCTGCCCCCAGCAGAAGTTCGACGAGTTCACCCCCGACGCCTGGGCCGATGTCCTCGGCGAGTACACCCTCAACGACGCCCGACAGGCCGCCGCCCGCGTCGCAAAGCGACAGCCGTTCGTCGCCCCCGCCGAGATCGCCGACGAAATCACCACCATCCGCCACGAGCGCACCCACAACTTCGTGTACGAGCCCCCGCCCGGCGACCGCGACCCGAACTACATCGACAACTACCGCGCCCAACTCGCCGCCACCGGTGACGGCTACAGGCCGCCCGTCGTTGACACGCCCGCCCTCACCGCCCGGCCTGTCGACAACCTGCTCAAGCAGGTCGGCCGCACCATCCCCCGCGAGGTAGCAGCCGTCCGCCGGCCCGGCCCCCTCGGCATCACCTGCCCCGACTGCCGAGCCCCCATCGGCCGCCCATGCCGCACCGGCGCCGGACGCGAACGCGCACCCCACGAAAACCGAGAGCACGCCGCCCTCCAGCCCCGCACCGAGGAGACCGCATGAGCGCCGAACTCACCACCGAGCAGCGCGAGCACCGCCGCAAGCAGGCCCACGCCGCCATCGCCACCGCCGTGTACGACACCTACGGCCAACAGGACACCGACCGCTCCCAGCGCATCGCCGACACCGCCATGGACGCGCTCGGAGACTTGGCCGCCGAGATCATTGCCGACGGCACCCTCTTCAAGGGCCTCAACATCGAGAACGGCGTCGTCACCCTGGAGACCGAGCCCGCCCGCGAGATCCTCCTGACGCTCGTTGCGTCGATGCGCACGATGCTCGATGAGTACGGCGCCGAGAACTACCTCGAAACCGAGATCACCGCCCCTCGCGAGCCCAAGGTCGAACTCGACCTCCAGGACGGACAGAACCCGCAGGACTCCTACACGGTCACGATCCAGCGTCGGCGCCGCCCCACCCCTCACGAGTTCCGGCAGCGCGCCGAGGCCCGCATCGCCGCCGTCCTCGCCGAGTGCGACGCCATCGAGAACGAGAATCACGGCCAGCACGACGAAGACGCCGACGGCATGCGCGAAGCAATCCGCCGTATCCGTTCCGTCCTCGCCCAGGGGGCCGTCCGATGACCGCCCGCAAGCCCGGGGCCCCCATGCCCGCCCAGTTGCGCGCCCTCATCCACAGCAGCGTCGCCCACCCCGCCCGCACGGTGCCGTGCCCCCACTGCCACGCCAGCGCCGGCCGACCCTGCACCCTCCGCACCACCGGCCAGCACCTCCCCGAACCCCACCCCCAACGCGTCAGCAACTGGGCCCAAGCCGCCGCCGTCTGCCCCGAATGCCAGGTCGAGCCCAAGACGCCGTGCCACGACGCCGGCCGCCCCCTCCGCTACGTCCACGACCGCCGCACCACCGAAGCCAAGGAAACCGCAGCATGACTGTCTCGCTCTGCAAGCACTCGTTCCCCGTCCAGCCCCCGCACGGCACCCTCGCCAACCCCGGCCCCTGCGCCGGCTGCGGCACCACCTGGGCCGACGTCCAAGCCGAACTCGACCGGCAAGAGAACGCCCTCCGCCTCGGCACCGCCCACGAATCCATCTGCACCTGGTGCCACCAGCGTCGCGTCGTCTTCCGCTACGTCCGCGAACAGCAGCCCTGGGACCAGGAACCGCACCCCGTGATCTGGCTGTGCGCCCGCGACTGGTCCCGCGCCCGCCAGACCGAGGAAGAGACCGGCTTCATCGACTTCAACGACCTCTTCGACCACGGCACAGACGAGCAGCTCGCTGCCGGACTGCGAGGCGCGCGGTGAGCCCCCTCGACCGGCTCCTCGCCGAGACGATCCCGATCCGGCCGGCACCCCCACCTGGCAGCCCGGCACGCGACCAGACCCCCAGCCACTGGACTCCGCAGCAGCAAGACGCCCACTGGCAGGCCCTCTGCGCCGCCGTCGGCACACCCGGAGCCCCGCGCCCCACCGAACACACGAACGCCCGCCAGAACGCCGCCTAGCCCCCGCACACCGCAACCCCAACCACCAAGGAGCACGACGTGTCGTACCCGCCCGCCGATGACCGACTCCGCCACCTGCTCGCCCAGCGGATCAACTGCCACGTCGACACCTGGAAGCTCGCGTTCTTCATCGCTGGCGCAATCGCCGACGACCCCGAGGTCCGCGCCGAACTCGACCGCATCGCCGCCGCGCACACCGCGGGCCAGCCCTGCGGAGACCGGAACTGCCGCGCCTGCTTCACCGCCGCCACCGCCTGACCACCCACCTCACCCCTGGAGACCTGATGCCACACGACCCGCAGCCCCTCGACCTCGACGCCATCGATGCCGTGATCGCCGCCGCCACCTCCGGCCCGTGGGAGATGGAACTGGAGCAGTGCGACTGCTCCGACGGCCTGTGCAGCCACGGCACCTACGTCAGCGCCGTCTACGCCAACGGTGAGCGGCGCAACGACTTCGTGGACTTCCCGGATGCCGACTGGCAGTTCGCCGTTCGCGCACGGGCCGCCATGCCTGCCATGGCCGCCGAGATCCGCCGCCTCCGCGCCGAACTCGCCACCGCGCAGGCCCAGCACGCATTCACCCTCCGCCAGCGCAACAACCGCTCCCGTCGCCTGCTCCACCTGCGAGACCTGGCAAAGGCCGGCGACCCCAACGTGCTGACCGCCGCAGCACTGGACACCCTCGCCGCCTCCCGCGACGACCACCCGCCCGCCGTGGAGACGCACGTCGTCGCCGACGACAGCGACGACCCCGAGCACGTGGACGACTACCCCGGCTACACCCGCCCGTGCGGCCACACCGACTACCACGACCCGCACGAGTGGTTCGAGCGTCCCAGCGTCTGGTGCCCCGGCATCAGCTACGCCGACGACGAGCCCGCCGCCCGACCGTGACCACACCCACACCAACCACCAGGAGCAGCAAGTGATCGAGACTGTCCCCGAACAACTCGCGCTCCCGTCCTGGGACACTGCCACCACAGCAGATGCCTGGCGGGACCGCGCCCTCCACACCGCCCGCACCGCCATCAACCCCGCCCTGCACTCCGGCTACACCGCATTCACCACCGGACAGCTGACCATCGACAGCGTCAGCGACACCACCATGGCCCTCGTCACCGACAGCCCATGGGCGGCGAACGCCATGCGCACCGTCCTCCTCGACGCCGGCTACGCAGTCGACAGCGACCCTGACCACACCAGCACCCGAATCACAGCGTGGGCTGTCCGCCAAGCACCCCAGGCTCCGGCCACCGACCTCGTCATCACCATGAGCACGGACGACTCCGTCAACGGCGGCCAGTACGTACTCACCGGCCCTGACGGATGCATCGAGCAGCAGTACGGCGCCGGCGGCCACAACGACCTGGTGGCACACGCCCCGCATCCCCACCCCGGCGCTACACGCGGCGTGTGCACCAGGCACGGCGCCCTCTGCTTCACCCGCTACGCCTGGCCCCATCGCGCACGGGTCCGGCACCTCCTCGCAGCCGATACCGGCGCCTGGCGGATGACGGCCGCCGCGGAACAGCGGATGCGAGATCTGTACATCCGTCACATCCACGCCACCCGACCCACCGTCTGAGGAGCATCGATGGACATCACGTTGACCATGTGGACCGTCACCGTTGGCGATGAGGATGGCCAAAGCCTCGCCGTCCTGGCGTTTGGCCGCGACAGTGCCCGTGCGGCTTTCGACAAGCAGGTGGCGCAGCTTCCTGCTGAGGCGACCGTCCAGCCGAGCCTGCCCACCGGGCTGACAGCGGCCGCAGGTCTCGACTGGGTGCGGATGGAGCCCCGCCCGGTGCAGGTCTCTCTGCCCGATCTGATCTCCGCGATCG
>NZ_JBEZUP010000048.1:0-52421 GCF_040636485.1 Streptomyces sp. NPDC038707 | reverse complement strand
TTGGCCTGGCGGGTGCGGACCATGAAGTCGTGGTTGGCCGGGTCGTAGGAGATGTTGCCCGTGCCGTCCTGCTTCTCGATGCCGCCGATGCGGTGTTCCAGGCCGGGGGTGCCCGGGATCGCCCACGGCCGGGCGAGGGTCTGCGGGTCGCGCTTGTAGGGCCAGAACACCTCGGTGCCGTCGGCCAGGGTGTGGTTGGGGCCCTGCGCGAACCGGACCCTGAGATCGGGCAGTTCCTCCGTTTCCGGGATGCGCCAGGGCTCCGAGCCGTTGGCCAGGTAGCCGTCCGACAGCAGCATCACGGGTGTGCGGTAGGCCAGCGCGATCCGGGCGGCCTCCAGCGTGGCGTCGAAACAGTCCGCCGGGGTCCGCGGCGCGACCACGGGCACCGGCGCCTCGCCGTTCCTGCCGTACATGGCCTGGAGCAGATCCGCCTGCTCGGTCTTGGTCGGCAGGCCGGTGGAAGGGCCGCCGCGCTGGATGTCGACGACGAGCAGCGGCAGCTCGAGACTGACGGCCAGGCCGATCGTCTCCGACTTGAGCGCCACGCCCGGGCCGGAGGTGGTCGTGACCGCGAGGGAGCCGCCGAAGGCCGCGCCCAGCGCCGCGCCGATGCCGGCGATCTCGTCCTCGGCCTGGAAGGTGCGCACCCCGAAGTTCTTGTGCCGGGACAGCTCGTGCAGGATGTCCGAGGCCGGGGTGATCGGGTACGAGCCCAGGAACAGGGGGAGTCCGGACCGCTGAGACGCCGCCACGAGCCCGTAGGCCAGCGCGAGATTCCCGGAGATGTTGCGGTAGGTGCCCTGCGGGAAGGCCGTCGCCGCGGGCGCGACCTCGTAGGAGATTGCGAAGTCCTCGGTCGTCTCGCCGAAGTTCCAGCCCGCCTTGAGGGCCGCCAGGTTGGCCGCGGCGACGTGCGGCTTCTTCGCGAACTTGGCCGTGAGGAACTGCTCCGTGGCCTCGGTGGGCCGGTGGTACATCCACGACAGCAGACCGAGCGCGAACATGTTCTTGGAGCGTTCGGCCTCCTTGCGGGAGAGGCCGAACTCCTTCAGCGCCTCCACCGTCAGCGTCGTCAGCGGCACCGGGTGCACGTGATACGCGTCCAGCGAGCCGTCCTCCAGCGGGCTGGACTCGTAGCCCGCCTTCGCCATCGCGCGCTTGGTGAACTCGTCCGTGTTCACGATCACTTCCGCGCCGCGCGGCACGTCGGCGATGTTCGCCTTCAGAGCGGCCGGGTTCATCGCCACCAGGACGTTCGGCGCGTCGCCGGGCGTCAGGATGTCGTGGTCGGCGAAATGGAGCTGGAACGACGAGACGCCCGGCAGTGTGCCTGCGGGCGCCCTGATCTCCGCCGGGAAGTTCGGCAGCGTCGAAAGATCATTGCCGAACGCTGCCGTCTGCGATGTGAAACGGTCGCCGGTGAGCTGCATACCGTCACCCGAGTCGCCGGCGAAACGGATGACGACCCGGTCCACGCGCCGCACCTGGCGGGACCGGTGCGGCGGCGGCGCCGGTGGGCTGTCTGCTGTCTGCACGGTCATGGCCGAACCGTAGGAAGCCCTCCTTGCGACGGGCCAAAGCGAGCCTCCGGCGGGGGACGCCGCACCGGGCGGACATGAGAAATTCATGGGAGGCGAGTGACGATCTTGCTGTCGGGGGCCCCGGCGTCCACGCGAGAATCGGGTGCCGACGAAAGGGGATGACATGTCGCGGGTCGTCGAGGGCCGCGCGCTCCATCTCTGGTCGTTGCACGAGGACGTGACCGTCGAACAGGACGACGCCGGGGACGGGTTGGTGCTGCGCAGCCGGTTCGGAACCGAGCGCGTCGGCGCTCCCACACCCGTGGAGCGCGAGGCGCTCCGCAGAATGCAGCTGGGACCCGTCCTGCTGGCCAACATCAGCACGCGTCAGCTGAAGGCCGACGCGTCGGGGCAGGGGCGGGGCGCGTATCTGATGCTGTGGCCGATGCTGCGCCGGCTGTCCCATCTGATCGTGCGCACCCTGAGCCTGGAGGATCTCAAGGGCCCGCTGCTGTCCGTCATCACGATCCGGCAGGGGGCCGAGTTCGCGCCCGCCGACGTGTCCGCGCAGCGTCTGATCCGGCTGATGAGCGACGCGTCGATGACCCTCGATCCGGCGGGGTTCGCGCTGCGCTCCGCCGGGTCGGCGCACTGGGTGCAGCTGCACCGGCCGGAGGCCGTGTGGGTCGTGGGACTGCTGGCCTGGCCGGTCACCCCGTCCCGGGCGGCGGCCGTCCTGCCGCTGCCGCCCGAGGTGACCGAGGCCGTCCTCAGCTATCTGGTCGCCGCGGGCATGACGGTGGACTGCTGACGGCCGGCGGCGGCTTCCTCACAGCAGCCAGCCCGATTCCTGCGCGATCAGGACGGCGTCCAGGCGGTTGCGGGCGTTGAGCTTGGTGGTGATGGTGGTCAGGTAGTTGCGGACCGTGCCCGTGGACAGATGGAGCTTGTCCGCGATCTCCGAGGGCTCGGCTCCCTTCGAGGCGAGCCGCAGGACCTCGGTCTCCCGCTCGGTCAGGGGGCTCGTCTGCCCGCCCCAGGCCGCCACCGCCAGCTGCGGGTCGACCACGCGCATGCCCGCGCCCACCCGCCGTACCGCGGAGGCCAGTTCGGCGGGCGGCGCGTCCTTGAGCAGGTAGCCGTCCACCTTGGCGGCCATCGCCCGCAGCAGGGTGCCGGGCCGGCCCATGCTGGTCAGGATGAGGACGCGAACCTCCGGCAGTTCCTCCCGGAGGTTCGCGGAGGCCGTCAGTCCGTCGGTGCCGGGCAGATCGATGTCGATGATCGCCACGTCGGGACGGTGTCGCCGTGCCTCCGGGACGATGTCGTCCCCGTTCTCGACCTCGCACACGATCTCGATGTCGTGCTCCAGGTTCAGCAAGGCCACGAGTGCGCCACGCACCATGCGCATGTCCTCGGCCAGCAGTACACGAATCAACGTGCCGCCCCGTTTCGTCCCCCCGACCCCACTGACCGTGGGCCCCCTGTGGGACTCTACCAACGGAGCGCCAGTACGAGTATGGAAAGTTCAAGGATCCAATACCAGCGCTCCCCGTGCGCTCACCCGGCGGGCCGGCGCGGGGTCACGGCCCGTACCTCGAAGGTGCCGTCCGCCAGGACGCGGGAGCTGAGGGTGCCGCCGATCTCGCCCACCCGCAGGGCGAGGTTGCCCAGGCCGCTGCCGCCGTGCGGGGACGGCGCCGTCGGCTCGTCCGGAACGCCGTCGTTGACGACGGTGAGGGTCATCTCGTCGCCCTCGGCGGTGAGCTCTATCGCGCACCGGCTCGCCTTGCTGTGCCGCAGCACGTTCGTCACGGCCTCCCGAAGCACCGCGGCGAGGACGTTCTCCACCCGGTGGTCGGCCGGGCCCGCCACCACGCGCAGCCGCACCTCCACGTCGGCGGCGTGCAGCACCGACTCGGCCGAGGTGACCTCCTGGTCGAGCGACATGTCGCGGAAGCCACTGGCGACCCGGCGCACATCGGCCAGTGACTGGCGGGAGATGGACAGGATGTCGGTCACCTCCCGCGTGGCCCGCTCGGGGTGGGTCGGGATCAGCCGGTGCACGAGCTCGCTCTTCAGCGTGATCGCCGACAGGCTGAAGCCGAGCAGGTCGTGCAGGTCCCGGGCGAACCTCAGCCGCTCCCGCACCACCGCGAGCCGGGCCAGCTCGCCGTGTGCGTCGGCCAGTTCGCGGATCACCTCGCTGAGCCGGGACAGCGCGTAGACCACCAGACCGGTGAGCAGGGTGGACTGGCACAGATAGATCGAGTCGACGATCCCCCGGCCGGTCAGCAGCGGGGGCAGGAACATGCTCAGCCCGGTGGCGGCGAACAGGGTCCACGCGGGCCGGGGCGGCAGCAGGAGCAGCAGCGAACCGGCGAAGAACCCGCCCAGCGCTCCCCACTGCGCGTGGTAGACGAACAACGGAAGGTAGGTGAGCAGGAGTTGGGCGCCCAGGGTGAGTGCCTTGTCCAGCGGCGGCCGGCGCGCGGCCCATAACGAGGAGTGCCGCAGCTGGATGAGGAAGACCACGACGAGTCCGGCGACGGCGCCGGCCCGGCCGGTGGTGCTCAGGTGCGTGCTGAAGACGTTCAGCGCCGTGATGGACGTGTAGGACAGCAGGGCCACGCGCAGGATGACCCGGGCCAGTCGCGGCCCGGGCAGCGCGAGGCCCGACCGGGTTCCGTCCGCAGGAGCGCCCACCGATGCGTCTGCCAGACGCTTACGCAGTCCCATGACCCGTCCCCCGACGTGTAGAGGCCTTCACGGACTCCAGCTCGTACCACAGAGAGCCGCCTCGGATCATATGGGAATGGCGTGAAAACTGTGAGTGACAGGTGTTGACAGCATGTTGACGGGATCTGGGCCATCTGGCCCTGCTGTGACGCGGTCTCCTGCGGCGAGGCTCCTACACGAACAGCGGAACGGGGTTGAGGTCGGCACACCGTGTCGGCCGCGCCAGCCTGCCGAGCTCGACCGGCACGTCGAACAGCCGCCCCGGTGCCAGCCGCGCCCAGAAGTGCCGCAGGCCGGGCACGATCACCTTGAGCACGGGCAGTTCCAGGTCCGGCCGGGTCTGGTCCAGGACCAGCAGTTCGAGACCCCGGGCGCGCACCAGATCATGCACCGCGTTGATGTCGTCCAGGAGATCGGCACGTGGCGAGTACGCCCAACTTCCGGGAACTCCCGCCCGCTCGAACGGGTCGGGGGTCAGATACGGCTGGTTGCCGAGCGTGGCGGTGCGCCACCAGTGGACGGCGTCGGGGTCGTCGATCCCGTAGCCGGGGCCGCCGGGCCGGCGCGGCAGCACCGCCGGCAGCATCTGCCCCATCTCCGTCAGGGCCCGGCACAGGGCGACCCGGGGGTCGAAGTGGGCGCCGAAGCCGAAGATCACGTCCTGCGTGGGGGCGCCGGTGCGCCGGCTGAGCGCGGCGACGACGGGGATGCCGAAGTCGGAGGTGAGGTCGAGGGCCCACACCTCGCGGCCCATCCCCGCGTAGCCCTCGCGTATACGGTCCACCTCGGGTGAGGTGAACGCGTCGAGGTCCACGGCGGGCTGGCGGGTGCGGTTGTACCACCACAGGGCCACCGCGTCCCGTTCCACCAGTTCCAGGAACCCCTGCAAGAGGGCGTCCTCGGGACTGCTGCCCGCCGCGTTCCCGTTGGAGTCGCAGCTCAGCCCGTCCTCGGCGGGAGCACCGCTGGAGAAGTAGAGCATCGAGGTGGGCAGCAGCCGGTGCCGCCCGGCCGTCATCGACCACACGGGGGTCCAGTCGGTGGGCCGGGTCTCGTCGAACGGCCGCGGCACGTACTGGAAGTGCGAGCCCCGCGCGTTCCACGCGTCGCGGTCGCGCAGCTGCTGCTCCCCGTAGAGCTGGCAGGCATTGGGGTGCAGGGCGTCCGCGCCGAGCGCGCGGTAGCTGTCCCGTACGACGGGCTCGTCGCCCTGCCGGGTACCGCTGTACCGCTCGGCCGCCTCACCCAGGGCACTGACCTGCGCCTCGACCGGGTCGAGCCCCTTGCCTCCGCTCAGTGCCCGCAGGCCCGCGCGCAGACCGGCCAGATCGTGCGGGCTGAAGGCGAGGTTGTGGCCCGACAGATAGCTGTCGACGAAGTCGGGGGTGCGCGGGGCCCGCCGGATCTCCTTCACGATCCCGGTGACGGGGCCCACGAGATGGCTGTAGCGCTCCAGCGTCCGCGCCGGTTCCTCGGCCCGGTGGCCGTTGCCGTGGCGCATGGCCTTGGGGCGGCTCGACGGGACGAACGGTGCGCGCGCCGTCCGTGCCACGATGCCCCGGTCGCCGCAGACCGGGCACTGGGGGCGCCGGTGCACGGGGTGGGCGGAGGCCCGCAGCAGCATGGTGTCCAGGGTGTGCACCAGGTCCTGTGCCGGGTACCGCATGCCCGCCAGCCACTTGGCGGCCTCCAGGACCGTGAGGTGGACGGCGATGGCGCGGCCCGCGGCCAGCGAGGCGGCAGGCCGCGCCGGTGGCCCCGCGAGCCCCAGCGCGCGCTGCACCGGCCACTCCGAACGCCGGTGTCCGCGCAGCCGGTCGGCCAGACAGGACCAGCACGGGCCCTGACCCGGACGGAAGATCGGCCCCACCCAGGGGTCGGTGCCGCACACCTTGGCCAGCAGCCACGGCGTCCCGTCGGCGCGGTGCCGCGCGTCGACGTCGGCGAGTTCGGGTGAGAGGTAGTCGTCGCACAGGACGAGGGAGAGGCCCGCGGGCGCGGAGGTGGTACCCGCGGCGGCGACGGAGAGCCCCGACTCCAGGCACGCCGCGCGCACCGGTTCCGCCTCGATGCCGGGCAGTGCCTCCAACTCGAGGGCGGCACCGGCCAGTTCGTCCGTGGCCCGGCGGCCGTCGAGGCCCGCCAGGTCCCAGTACGCCTCGGCCATCGGGTCGCCCTGCCCGTCCTGGGCGCCGGCCGGGGCCGCCGGGCGGAAACCCAGCAGCCCCGAGCGGGTCAGTGCGTCGAGCGACTGCCCCGCCTCCTCAGGGGGCAGCACCCGGGACGCCTCCCGCAGCACCGAGTCGACGGTGTGCGTCCCGTCGAGCAGTGGCACGAGGACCTCCGCCTGGGGGCCGCGCAGCGCGGTGACGCCGCGCCGCGAGACCAGGTAGGCGGCTTCGCCGGGAACCACGACCGGGCTGAGATGACGCTTGAAGCCCACCAGCGCAGTGTCGTCCGGGCGCAGCGTCCCGGATCTGTGCTCCCCGGCACCGGTCATGCCGCGATGTGCCCTCTGGCGTCGTTGACCGAGACGGAGACGATGCAGATGCTGAACAGCGCGACGTCGCACTGTCCCGCGCCGTCCAGATCCTCGATCACCAGCGACCGGCCGGCCCCGCGGGCCTGGGTGGTGTCGTCGAGGTGAGAGCCGGACGATCCTGCGTTGACCATGGGGAAACCTTTCCCTCGGATGTGCCTGGCAGTGAATGTCTGGACGCTGCGAGGCGCGGACGGAGGCTCTCCGTGCGGGGGACCGCTGTCTCACGGCCAGAATTCTGCGATGGCCGACCGGAGGCGGACAGTGCTGCCCTCACTGGTGGGGGATGACGTTTTCATACGTCTTCGATGACCGGCCCTAGCCGTCGTTTAGCACCGCCCCCGACCATCGGGGCTCCGCGCCGCGCCGTCGCGCGCGGCTGCCGAGAGGAGCCCCGATGTTCCGGCCCCTGGATGTTATCGCCCGCGTACTGGGCGAGGCCTACAACTGCCTGGTCGCGGCTGGTCAGATGTGGGTCCACCTGCCCGTCGAGCACGCCCGGTCAACGCTCTCCCACCCGCTGGAGAGGCTCCGGCCGGACATTCCGCTGAGCCCGGTCGAGCGGGCGCTGGACCGGCAGCTGCGGGACCTGGACAGCCTCGGCTGACGCTCCGCCCCGGCGCATCGCGGCGAACTCCAGGACCTGGTCCGTGAGGATGTCCAGGCGGCGTGCGGTGCGCGCGTCCGCGCAGGCGCCGGACGCGGCGAACTCCGTGTCGGCCGGCACCACCAGGCCCATCGGGACGGCCCAGCCGCGCAGCGACTGCGCACAGGTGCGCAGCGCGGCGAGCGCGGACGCGCCCGCCACCTCGTTCCACGCCACGCTCAGGCAGCCCACGGAGCGCCCGTCCAGGTAGGCGGGCACGTCACCGGCCAGCCCCTCCGTGTGGTCGAGGGCGTTCTTCAGCAACCCCGACATGCCGCCGTGGTACGTCGGACTGGCCAGCAGCACCCCGTCCGCGGCGCGCAGCGCCGACAGCAGCCGCGCCTCGGCGGCGCAGGGGCGGGTGGTGTCCGGGTCGTAGGGCGGAAGCACGAGATCGGTGCCGCACACCAGGGTGACCTCGGCTCCCGCGCTGCGGGCCCGCGCCGCGCACGCCCGCAGCGCGGCCGCGGAGACCGACCCCGAGCGCAACGAGCCCCCGATGGCGGCGATACGGATCGGACGCATGGCAACTCCGTTGTGTCGGAAGGGGATGGCTTGCAGCGGGCGGCGGCCGCCCTCACAGACGGGCGGCCGCGGCGTCGGCCGCCCGGGTTCCGCTGAGCACACAGGCGTCGGCGAGCAGACCGGCAGGACCGACCCAGTCACCCGCCACGAAGACCCCCTGATGGCCGGGGACCCGCACGTCGGGACGGCCCGCCAGCCCGCCGGTGCGTGCCTCGGGCACGGCCGTCATCGTGGTGATCCGAGGCAGGAAGCGCTCGTGCACCACCGCCTCCTGCCAGCCGGGCTGGCACTGGTCGAGGAGCTCGTACAGCCGCTTGCGGACCTCGGTGGGGCCGAGCTTCGAGCCGTCGTCGTAGCGCGCCAGATGGAGCACGGCGCCCCCTTCGGGAGCCAGCCGGGCCGTGCGCGAGAACACCGACAGGTACAGCGGCTCGTCGACACCGACGACGAGCGTGCGGCGCGGGTCGGGCAGGCGGTTCAGCGCCACGTCCAGGCAGGCGGTGTGCAGGGGCCGGGCGGCAGGAGCGCCCGGGCCCGGCCCGGCCGAGCCGAGGAGCCGGTCCGCGGCGCGCTGCGGCAGTCCGGCCAGCACCACCGACCGGGCCCGCACCGGATGCCCGTCGGCGGTCACCACCCGTGGGCGCTCCCCGCCTTCCACGACGGCGCACCGGCAGCCCGTGCGCAGCTCGACGCCCAGCTGCCGGGCCCGCGCGAGCAGCGCGTCCGTCAGGGTGCGCCAGCCGCCGTCGACGTACTCCACACCGCGCCGCACCTCGGCGAAGTGCAGCGACAGCGCGTCCGCGCCGATCATGTCGGGGCGGCCCGTGTAACTGCTCATGCGCAGCACCGCGAAGGCGGCCTGCCGGGCCCGCTCGGTGGGCAGCCGGTCGCCCAGCCACTGTGCGGCGTCGGTGCCGGCCAGGTCGGCGCGGCCGCGGGCCAGACCCAGCAGCCGGGCCACCGCGATCCGTTCCCGGGGCGAGAGGAGACCGGTGCGCAGCAGCGGCCCGGCCGCCGCGTACCCCGGGTGCAGAGCCCCGTCCCGCAGGGCCAGGGCCCCGTTCAGCCCGGGGGTCCGGCCGGGGACGCGTACGCCCAGCGCCCGCAGCCGGTCGCGGGTGGTGCGGTACAGGGCGCGCGGGCCGAGCCCCAGATGAAATCCTTGGTGTTCGGTGGTGCGGGCCCGTCCGCCCGGCTCTCCGCCGCCCTCCAGCAGCAGCACCCTGCGTCCGGGACCGGCGACGCGGGCCAGCCGCACGGCCGTCACCAGACCGGTCAGACCCGCCCCGACGACGACGGCGTCGGCCTGCTCGTCGGCCCCGGCGCTCATGCCCGGCCGGCCCCGGGCAGGATGAACGGGAAGCCGTGCCGGTCGAGCTCGCGCGCGGAGTCGGTGACCGCCGACACCAGGGCGTCGAGGTCCTCGGTGCTGTGCGCGCCGCCGGTGAACAGCATCGGCAGGCTGAGCGTGTAGAAGCCGCGCCGGCGCAGCATCAGGGTCAGCAGGAAGAACGCGATGGGGTTCACCGACCCGGCGAACGTGCGGTAGTCGTCGTAGGAGTCGTGCTCCAGGAAGCCGAACGATCCGATGAAGTCGCCGAACCCGACGAGCCGCAGCGGGATGTCCGTCTCGGCACGGAACGCGGCGAGACGATCCTGGACCCGGGCGACCTTCGCGCGGGTCTCGGTGTAGTACGTGTCCCGCTGCTCGTGCAGCAGCCGCAGGCTCGCGTAGGAGGCGCACAGGGCCAGGTGGTTGCCGGCGTGGGTGGTCTGCACGCAGGTCTTGCGGCCGATGTCGGTGAGCGGGAGCCCGGAGGTCTGGGTGTGGTCCAGCAGTGCGGCCCGGCCGCCGACCGCGGACAGCGGGATGCCGAGACCGCTGAGCACCTTGCCGTAGCAGTACAGGTCCGCCTCGATGCCGAAGTACGCGGCGGCGCCGCCGGGACCGTAGCGGAAACCGGTGAGCACCTCGTCGAGGACGAACGGCACGCGCAGGGCCCGGCAGCGCTCGGACACCGTCTTCAGGAGCGGAACCGTGTGCTCCACGAACGGGAACGACGAGGACGCCGCCTCGGTCAGCACACAGGCCAGCTCGTCCTTGTGCCGCTCGATCAGCTCCACGGCCCGCACCGGGTCGTTGGGCAGCACCAGCAGGTCGCGCGCATCGGCGACCGGCACCCCGGTGAGGGCCGACCGCCGCTCGATGCCGCCGTCCGGCGTGCTGCCGGGGAAGGGCTGGGTCGGATGGCCGTGGTACCAGAAGGCCGTGTTGTGCATGCCGAGGTCGTGCACGCCGTGCAGGGAGCCCTCGAACTTGGCCACCATCCGGCGTCCGGTGTGCGCGCGGGCGAGCCGGATGGCGGCCGCGGTCGCGTCGGTGCCCGAGTTCAGGAACGCGAACTTCTCGCAGTGCGGCACGAACTCGCCCAGTAGGTCGACGAGTTGGGACTCGACCGGTGTGCAGTATCCGTTGCCGGTGGTGGTCGTGAGGTGGTCACGGACGAAGTCGACCACCGGCTGCGGGCTGTGCCCGTGCAGCGCCTGCGCGCCGAAGCCGAGGTGACAGTCGGTGTAGGTGTTCCCGTCGGCGTCGACGATGCGGCTGCCGTGCGCCTCGGTCACCATCAGCGGGAACTGCGGCGAGTGGAAGGGCCAGAAAACGTGGGTGGCGGCGTCCTTGGTGCGCAGCTGCTCGGTCGCCGCGGCCGACGCCTTCTGCCGCTCGGTGAGTTCGCCGAAGAGGTCGATCAGCCACGGCTGGGTCAGCAGGTCGGCGACCAGCGACTCGACGGCCGTCGCGGCGGGGGCGGTGTTCGTCATGGTCAGCTCCCGGCCGGCTTGGTCGCGCGCAGCACGCCGTAGTGCATGACGCCGCGCTCGTACGCCTGCTTCATCAGCGGCACCGAATTGAGGAAGCGGAAGATGTCCACGCCCTTGGCGCGGACCAGCTTCCAGATCACCGAGGGGTCGCGGACCACCGGCTTGACGATGTCCGTGGACAGCTTCCAGGTGTCCCACACCTGCGGTGACCAGTCCGCCGTCCGGACGTCGGCAAGTCCCAGTTCGCCCGCGAGCTGCGCGTAGCGCTCCAGCGGGAGGACGTGGGAGACGACGAAGTCGCGGTAGATGCGGTGCAGCAGCCGGGTCTCGTCGGCGTCGAGGCTCTCGTCGCGGGCGCACCAGGTGGCGACCAGGAGCGTGCCACCGGGCTTGAGCACCCGGGTGCACTCGGCCAGGAACGCCTTCTTGTCGGGCATCAGCTCGCAGCTCTCCAGCGCCCACACGACGTCGAAGGCGTTGTCGGGGTAGTCGGTGTGCATCGCGTCGAGCAGCCGGAACGTGGTCCGGTCGGTGACGCCGGCCTCGGCGGCCTTCGCCTCGGCGCGGCCGATCTGCTCGGCGCTGATGGTGATGCCGTCGACGGTGCACCCCAGGCGGTTCGCGAGGTGCACCGCGGAGGCGCCGATGCCGCAGCCGGCGTCGAGGACCGTGGCCATCGGGGGCACCGGGCCGAAGGCGATGAGCTCCTCGACCAGGCGCACCTGGGCGGCGTGCCGCCCGCGGTCGGGCTCGTCGCCGGCCCAGTACCCGTGGTGGATGTGCTCCCCCCACAGGTCCTCGTACAGCTCGATCAGCCCGTCGTAGTGGTCCTTGATGGCGGCATGGAGGTCGGGGGTGGTCCAGCGGGGTTCGAGCGCGCTCGTCGTCGTGATCGTCATGGCGGGAAGTCCCTCGGTTCGAATGCGCCGGGTCGGGGCGGGGGTCAGAAGCGGACGAGAGCCGATTCCATGGTCAGTCCGGGGCCGAAGGCCATGAGCACGCCGTACTCCCCGGGGGCGGGCCGTCCCTCGCGCATGATCCGGTCCAGGATCAGCAGGATCGTGGCGGAGGAGCAGTTGCCGTGGTCGGCGAGGACCGCCCGGGACGGCGCGAGCTGGCTCGAGGTCAGGTCGAGTTTCTGCCCCACGAAGTCGATGATCTTCGGGCCGCCGGGGTGGATGCCCCAGTGCCGTATGTCGCCCACGCCCAGGCCGTGCGGGGCGATCAGCCGCTCGACGAACGGGGTGATGCTCTCGCCGATGTAGAACGGCACGTACGGGGAGAGCGTCATGCGGAACGCCTGGTCCTCGATGTGCCAGCTCATCGCGTGCGTGGTCTCGGGGTGGGTCTCGGTGTGCGTGCCGAGGAACACCGGTCCCGGCGCCGCCCCGCCGTCGTCCGCCGCCAGCAGCGTCATCGCCCCGGCGTCGCCGAACAGCGCGTTCACGACGGCCTGTTCGGCGGTGAACTCCGGGCGGTGGTGCACGGAGCAGACCTCGGCGCTGCCGGCCAGCACCAGCTCGTCGGGGCGGGCGGCCAGCGCGTCGAACGCGGCCTTGAGGACGTTGAACGCCGCGTTGCAGCCCATGTGCCCGATGAAGGTGCGCCGCAGGTCCTTGCGGAGCCCGAACTCCTTGGCCAGCAGGATGTCGGGGGTCGGCCCCGCGTACCCCGTGCAGCTGGCCATCACGAACGAGCCGATCCGGTCGGTGAGCCGGTCCGCGCCCGCGGCGCCCCCCGTACCGGCGGCCTGGGCCGCGCTCAGGACGCCGCCCACCGTGCTGCGGCTCATCGCCAGCACGTGCTCCTCCCAGGCGGCCATCCGCGGCTTGATCGGCGGATAGCCGTCCGCGTACGCGGTGCGCGGGTCCCAGGCCATGTGCCGGGTGCGCACCCCCGACCCGCGGAAGATCCCCTCCGCCTTCGCCACGCCCCGGTACCGCTCCCGGTAGTACGTCTCGAACGCGTCCTGCTGCGGGACGACCGTCTCGGGCGCCGCGGTGCGCAGCGAGAGCAGCCTGGCCACTCCGCGGGTCCGGGCGCGGCCGGCCGCCGGGGCCTCGGACACCGTCGTCATGACGCGGCTCCGGCGCCCGACTCCACCCGCTCCTTGACGGCGGCGAGGAAGCCCTCGGTGACCTGGTCGCTCTGCTGCCGCGCGAACGGCTCGACCAGCGGCAGCACGACCGGGGCGATGTCGACGTCCGCCTCGGACCGCGTGTCGATCTCCAGGAAGGTGGTACCGGGTTCGCTGCCGGGAGCGGTGCGGAACTCGCCCCAGGAGCGGAAGTTGTGCGCGCCGACCGGCTCCCAGCGGATCCGGGCCGCGTCGGTCGTGTCGAAGCGGGTGCGGTGGTCGGGGGTGTGGCTGACGGCACCGTTGGAGATGGTGGCCAGTACGTAGTGGTAGACGTCGCCGCCCTCGGCCGTGAGGCTTTCCACACCCGGCATCAGCAGGCCGCAGCCCACGACGTCGAGCAGGAGCGCCCGTACGGCGTCCGGTTCGGCCTTCACCTCGGTGCCGGCGACGCTGGCGGAGCGTATGGAGACCATGGTTGTCCTGTCCTTCACGTGGTGCTTCGTTTGACGGCGTGGCCGATGTAGCTGGCCGAGACATCGCCGGTGAGGGTGAACGTGCCCAGGCGGCGATGGCGCAGCAGGCCGGGCAGCAGCAGCGGCAGCGGCCGGGAGGGGCCGAGCCCGTGGGTGGCGGCGAGCCGCAGCCCGGCGGACGCGAGCCGCCCCCGCAGCTCGGCGGGCCGGATGAACATCTTCCAGTTGTGCGTGCCGGGCTTGATGATGCCCAGGAGCGTCTCGGCGACGAGGATGAGCAGCAGATAGCTGCGCACCGTCCGGTTCACCGTGTCGAACAGCAGCACACCGCCGGGCACGAGCAGCCGGTCGATCTCGGCGAGCGCCGCCGGCAGGTCGTGGAAGTGCTCCAGGACGTCGGAGGCGACGACCACCTCGGCGCAGCCGTCCGCAAGGCCCGTGCCGTACGCCGAGCCGACCCGGTACGTCACGTCGACGCCGGAGGCCGCCGCGTGCCGGCGGGCGGCGTCGACGGTGCCGGGGGAGAGGTCGATGCCGGTGACCCGGTAGCCGCGGCCGGCGAGTTCCTCGGCGACGAGCCCGCCGCCGCAGCCCAGGTCGACGACGCGGATCGTGCCGGCGGACCGGCCCGGGTGACGCTCCTTGATGATCCGGTCGAAGTACGCGGTGCGGGCCGGGTTCATCTCGTGCAGGGCACGCAGCGGGCCCTCGGTGTCCCACCAGTCGTCGCCGACCTCTTCGTAGTACTCGTTGTCGATCGCCGGTGCCGTGGACATCACACCCACCTCGGGGTCTCGACCGGGCTGATGCCCAGGGCCGCCTTGCCGATGAACTCGCGGGCCATGTCGTTGGTGAACGGCAGCAGCGGGCCCGCCTTGACGTCCCGCCAGATCTGCCCGATGCGGGAGCCGTCACGGATGCCGGAGCCGCCGATCACCTCGAACGCGGTGGCGACGACGTGCTCGGCCTCGTTGGTGATGTGGTACTTCGGGATGCAGGTGTCGGCCACGAACGCCGGCAGATCCTCGCCCGGGTCCACGTGGCGGGTCGCGTACTCGGTGAGCAGCGCGTCCATCGTGGCGAGCGAGGAGCGCATCCGGGCCACCGCGAACTGGATGCCGGGCAGCCGGGCCAGATCGGACACCGCCGTCGTGGCGCGGCCCCTGGTCCGTTCCACGGCCAGCTCGTAGGCCCGCTCGGCGAGCCCGAGGAACACCGCCGCGAAGCAGTAGTGCCCCCACTGCTGACGGGCCATCACGAACAGCGGGGTCAGCCCGTCGGGGAACACCGAATCATCGGCGTCGACCCGCAGACCGTCCAGCTTCAGCGAGTGCGAACCCGTCATCGGCAGGGCGAAGCCGCTCCACGGGGCGACCACCTCGATGCCCTCGTCGGGCTTCTCGACGAAGAAGGCCGCCAGGTTGAACGGCGGCTCCAGATGGGCGTCGTCGAGACCGGCGGTCACCACCAGGTGCGTGGCCGCGTCATATCCCGTGGCGAAGTGCTTCAGCCCGTCCAGGACGAAACCGTCCGGCACCCGCCGGGCCGTCGTGGACGGACGCACCCAGTTGCCGCCCGAGCCCTCGTCGGTGAACGGGCCCACGACGAACGCCCCGTCGCGCACCGCGCCGAACATCCGCTCGCGCACGGCGACGCTCAGATCGCTGCGCATCGAGCCGGTCAGGACCGCGTGGATGGCCAGCGTGAACGCCGTCGACCCGCAGCCGCCCGCGATGATCCGCAGCAGCCGCGTGTTCTCCTCCAGCGTTGCCTCGAAGCCCCCCAGGTCCGCGGGCACGTTGATCGCGGTGAGCCCGGCGTCCACCAGGTCACGGATGTTCTCGCCAACGAACTCGCCGGCCCCGTACCCGCTCTGCGAGCGCTCCTCGAAGCGACGGGCCAGGGCCCGGGCGCTGTCCTGCAACTCGGTCCAGCGCGCGGCCCGTTCGGTGACCCGCACCGGTGTGGCGGTGGTCATGGCGTTCAGCCCTCCCAACGGGGTTCGGCGAAGACCGGCACTCCGAGCGCGTGCTTGCCCGCCCACTCGGCGGTCACGTCGGAGTTCGGCGGGACGAGCAGCCCGGCCACCACGTCCCGGTAGGCGCGCTGCAGCGGATGCGAGGACATCAGCGCGGAACCGCCCTGGACCTGCATCGCCAGCGACACCACCTCGTGCGCGAGGCGGCACACGCTGTTCTTCATCACGCTCATCTCGATGTAATGACCCAGCGGATCCTCGGCGATCGCCCGGTCGTGATCGGCACGCACCGCCTGGTACAGGTGCGCCTCCGCGGCCGCGAGCCGGGTGCGCATCTCCGCCACCCGGAACTGCACGCCCGGCAGATGGGCGACGGTCCGGTCCAGCACGTGCAGGGTGCGGCCGCGCTGCTCGCGCACCACGGTCTCCAGCGCCCCGCGGGCGATCCCGAGGAACACGGAGGCGAAACTGCACCACGCCCAGTGCACGCCCTGCATGAACATCAGCGGCAGCGCACCCGGCTGCCCCACCATGTGCTCCTTGGCCACGAACAGGTTGTCCAGGAGCAGCGAATGGCTGCCCGTGGCCCGCATGCCCGCCGCGTCCCACTCGGCCGTGACGCTGACCCCGCGCTCCGGCTTGGGCACCAGGAAGCCGACCGGCTCGGGCAGCCCACGGTCGTCGGTGCGGGCGGCCGACAGGAACAGCAGGTCGGCCGCGGGGAACCCGGTGAAGAAACCCTTGCGGCCATTCAGCAGGTAACCGCCCTCCACCGGCTCGGCCCTGGTGGTGGGATGCCACCAGTTGCCGCCCACTCCGGGCTCGCTGAACCCGCCCGCGATCACCGAGCCGTCCTCGACGATGGCCCGGTAGGCCCGCTCGGCGGCAGGGCCGCCGATCCCCGCGATCATCGCGATGCCGTGGACGTGCATGTTGACCGCGAAGGCGGTGCTCGCGCAGCCGGCCGCGAGGGTCTCCTGCGCCCGGCACAGCTCCTCCAGGCCCGCGCCGCCGCCGCCGTGTTCGCGCGGCACGGTCATCGCGGTGTAGCCGGAGGACACCAGCTCGGCGATGTTCTCGTGCGGGAAGTCGCCCGCCCGGTCGTGCTCGGCCGCCCGGCCGGCGAACCGCTTCGCCAGCTCCTCGGCGAGCGCGACGAAGTCGGTGCGCGCGGGCGCGTCCTGGGTGACGGTCATCGGGCGCTCCCCGCGACCAGGGGCCGCTCCTCGGGCACGGCGAGCGCCAGGTAGCGCACCAGGCTGCCGACCGTGTCGCCCTCCGCCCGGGTCGCCGTCGCCAGCCAGTCCGAGATCTCCACTCCCGCGTACGTCTCCCGGATGCGCTCGAAGAGCTCGGCCAGCTCCACCGAGTCCAGACCGAGGTCCCCGGTGAGCCGGGACCGCTCGGTGATGTGCCGCTGGGCCGTCTCGGGGCGCACGGCGGCGAGTTGTCGCGTCAAGGTCGTCATGAAGGCTTGCGCCCGGTCGTCCTGCACATCCGCTCCTGGATATCTGGGGAGAAAAGTGGGTCGAAACCGCGGGAGAAGCTGGTGGTGCGTCGGCTGTGGGGTGCCTTCCGGCCATGGTGGGGGCCTCGGCTGTAGCGTCGGTTGCGCGGCCCGCGTGACCTCCGGGCGGGCTGTCCGGCGGGCCCCCTTCCGGCGGCCCGGCCTCGCCGCCGATCCGGGCGAGGCCGCTCGACGTGACCCGGTGCGGCCGGGTGGGCGGCGGTCGGAATCCGCCACCGAGGACAGGCCGACAGGCCGTACGGGGCCGGACGGACCGGACAGGGGTGCAGGAGTATCTGCCGGCCCGGCAGGCCGCGTGCCGCCTTCGCCGGTCAGGCGGACAGGGCGCCGGCCAGCACCGGAGCCCTGTCGTACCGGCGGATCACGGACGCGAGCTCCCGCAGGAAGGCGTCCTCGTGGGCGCGGATGAAGAAGTGCCCGCCCTGCACCACCCGCACCTCGCAGCCGCGCCCCGCGTGGCGCCGCCAGGCCACCACCTCGGGCACCGACACGAGCCGGTCCCTGGCGCCGATGAACAGATGCAGCGGCACCCGCACGGCCTCCGCGTCCGGTGCGAAGGACATCGTGCACAGCTGGAGGTCGTCGCGGGTGACGGGCAGCAGCGCCGCCAGGAACTCGGGGTGCTCCAGGACCACCCGGGGGATTCCGCCCAACGCGGCCAAAGAGGCCACGAGTTCCTCGTCACTGGCCCCCGGGTCGGCGATCCTCGGCGCCGGAAGGTGCGGAGCCCGGTACGAACTCAGGGCCAGCGCCATGGGCAGCGGCACGCCGCGGCGCTGGCGCCGGGCGGTCAGCGCGTACGCCACGAGGGCGCCCATGCTGTGCCCGTAGAAGACGTGCGGGTGCTCCAGCTCCGCGTCCAGCTGCTCGTCGAGGTCGGCGACGAGCGCGTGCAGATCGGTGAAGCGCGGTTCGGTCATCCGGCCCTCCCGGCCGGGCAGCTGGACGGGCAGCACCCGGGCGCCCGCCCCGTGCGCGTCGAGGCCGCGCTGCCAGCGCCGGTAGGCCGACGCCCCGCCGCCCGCGAAGGGGAAGCAGAACAGCCGCACCCCGGTCTCGGCGCCGTCCGTCGGTGAGGTGTGGGACAAGTAGCGTGTCATTCCGTTCCGCCTCGGGCTCGTCCGGTCGTCTGGACGCCCGCCGGGACCGCCGCACCGTGGGCGGCGAGGTGGACGGACCGGAGGGCGGCGGACGTCCGGGTCCCGGTGTGCGGACGCGCACGGGGCACCTGCCCGACCGGCCGGACATCTCGGCCCACGGCGGAGCGGGTCCCGGCAGGCACGCCAGGAGTGTGTGGTCGACCGCTAAAAGACAGCCAAATCGATCGAGAGCCCGATTCCGGCGAGACTGCTGCTCAGTGGCTGAGCAGCCAGCCGATGCGGTCGTAGGCGAGCACCTGGTAGATGACCATGATCGCCAGCAGCCAGCGGGCGGCCCGGCGCAGATCCGCGAAGTACAGAGCCGCCACCGCTCCGAAGAACACACCGAGTTCGAGGAGCAGCCGCAGCGGGCCCGGTGTGTGGACGTCGCTCTCGCCCGAGCGCGACGGGTCGTCCGGCACGGTAAAGGTGCCCCACATCCAGCCGACGGCCACCGGCACCACGACCACCGCGAGCCAGCGCCACGGCGAGGGAACCTTGCGCCAGGCCCAGATGCCGAAGCAGACCAGCGAGGTCACTTCGAGCAGGAAGCGGATGCCGAGGACGACGGCGTTGTTGGCGAGCGCCAGAGTCGTGTGACTCACCGGGGAACCTCCGTCTCGGTCTCAGCGGTCTCGGCAGTGGCCCTGAGGGCTTCCAGCCAGTTCTGCAGGACGGTGCTCAGCTTGGCACTGGGAAAGTACAGGGCGATGAGCGGGCCGCCGATGGACTCCTCGGACAGCACGTCGGTGGCCTGCCCGCCGTCGGCGGAGGCGAGCCGGAAGCGGTGCACCGCCCGGGTGCCGGCGAGCACACCGGTCCAGCACAGCTCCTGCAGCGGTTCGACCACGGCCAGCGTCGACCTGATGGGCATCCCGCCCAGCTTCCAGCGGAACCGCTCGTCCGGCACGGTGCCCTTCGGCCCCTGCCGCACGGAGGTGACCCCAGGCACCCAGGAGGGCCAGCCCGGCAGGTCGTGCAGCAGCCGCCACACGGTCGCCGGGGGAGCCGAGATCCGCACCCGGCTGACGGCCGTCACAGGCGCCCGGTCGTCGATGAGGCCGCCCTTGGCGTAGTGCCGGTGGAGCTCGTCCAGCGAGGGTCCGCGGTAGAGGACGCGGCCGAGTAAAGAAGGTGAGGCGACTGGCAAGGTGGCTCCCGGAGTGCGTGTGCGGAACGGTGTCGTACGTCAGGGGAACGGCCGGCCGGCGCGACGCCGGACAGATTCCCCGGGGCATCTTTCCCCGCCCCACGACTCCCCAGCCCCGTGAACGACAGGCGCCGACAGGCGTGCGACGAGAATGCGGGCCCCAGCTAAAAGGCAGCCAAACCAGCGGCAGCCGCGTCCAGCGCGGGGTCGTCGCGCAGGACCGCATGGTGGAGTCGCTGCAGGCGGTGCGAGGGCTCGATCCCGAGTTCACCCACCATCGCCGCGCGCAGCCGGCGGAAAGCATCCAAGGCCTCGCCGGAGCGGCCGCAGCGGTACAGGCACACGATCCACAGGGCGTGCAGGCCCTCCTGGAGGGGATAGCGATCCGTCATGGCGCTGAGTTCGCCGAGGATCTCGGAGTGCCGGCCGAGCATCATGTAGGCGGTGACGCGATGCTCCGTCGCGGCGCGCCGCACCTCGTCCAGGCGGTGGGTCTCGGTCCGCAGCACCGGCCCGGTCCGCACATCGGCGAGTGCCGGCCCGCGCCACAACTCCTCGGCCCTGTCCAGCAGCGCCGCCGCCTCGGCGGCCTCCTGCTGCGCCAGCGCCCGGAAGCCGTCCATCGCCAGCCGTTCGAAGGTTCTGGCATCGGCCTCGGCACCCGGCAGGTTCAGGACGTATCCGGTGTGCGTACGGCTCAACAGCTCCTTGGGACCCGTCTCGTCGGCGGGGCCGAGCGCGGCGGCCAGGGCGTGGCGCAGTTGTTTCACGTACGTCTGCACCACGCCCGTGGGGGAGCCGGGAGTCGTGCCGTCCCACAGTTCCCGGACAATGGCGTCCAGTGACACATGCCGGCCGAGGTTGGCCGCGAGCAGTGCGAGCACCTGCCGTGACTTGGCCGCGCTGGGCACAAGGGACCGACCGCGCACCGACACCACGAGCGGCCCGAGGACACCGATCTCCATCTCCCCTTCTCCTTCCGCACCGTGCAGGCCTTCTCCAGGCCTCCGCGGCGACAGTCGCACGAGCGCGCCGGTGCCGACAGGGACAGGAGCACGTGACGGAGGGTGAAGCCGTGGGGTGCGGCACATGAGATCTTCACGGGGTGGCCCCTGCCGGGCAGCAGCAGGTCCCGCCCGACGAAGGACCCTGCGCAGGAGCCGCCGGCGCCGGGGGCGATGCCGTGGCCGTGTTCCGGGGTCAGACCGGCCGGACCGGTGCCTCATTCCCCGTGGGCCCGGTGCGCACCGCCGACTCGCCCGTCCTTTCGTCCGCCCCGGGGCGGGCCGGGCCGGGCAGCAGCAGTGCGGCGAGCACGGCGCCGGCCGCGACGATGACCGCCGCGGTGACGAAGCCCGCTGTCGCGGCGGCATCGACGCCGGCGCCGGGCGCCGCGGCGCCGACCGCGCCATGTGCGAGAACGGTGCCGACGACGGCGACTCCGACGGCGTTGCCGAGTTCCATCATGGTGTCGCTGAGGGCTGCCGCGTTGCCCGACCGCTCGGGCGGGACCAAGGACAACTGGGCGTCCGTCGCGGGCCCGAGGGCCAGCCCGACGCCCACGCCGAGCAGCGCGAGCCCGGGCAGGACACCCGCGTAGCCGTCGGCCGCCGCAAGCGTCAGGGCGCCGGCCGCGGCCGCCGCCAGACCGGTGGCGACGCCGCCGCGCGGGCCGGTGCGCCGGGCCAGCCACGGGGCGAGGGACGAGCCCGCGCCGACCGCGATCGCGACCGGGGCGAGCGCGAGCCCTGCCTTCAACGGGCCGTAGGACAGGCCGAGTTGAAAGAACTGGGTGAGGGTGAACAGAGTTCCGGCGAGCCCGCTGAAGAGCAGCATGATCCCGGCGCTCGCGCCGAGAAAGGCGGGACGACTCAGCAGTGTGAAGTCGACCATCGGGCTCGGATGCCGCCGTTCCCACACCACGAAGCCGGTGGCGCACACCAGCCCACCGCCGAACGCGCCGAGGACGGCGGCCGACGTCCACCCCTGGCCCGAGGCGTGGATGGCGCCGAACACCAGGGCCACCATGACCGCGGAGCCGAGCACCGCCCCCACCGGGTCCAGCGGCCGGGGCACGGGCGCCGCCGACTCCGGCAGCAGCACGAGACCCGCGGCCAGGACGACGGCGACCGGCAGCAGGTTCACCAGGAACACCGAACCCCACCAGAAGTGGCCCGCGAGGGCGCCGCCGAGCACCGGTCCCACGGCCACGCCCAGCGCGGACGCGCTGCCCCACACGGCCAGGGCACGCGGCCTCTCGTGCTCGGGGAACACGTCCACCAGGATGGACAGGGTGCCAGGCATGACCAGGGACGCGGCCGCGCCCATCACCGCCCGCGCGGCGACGAGCTGGGCCGCGCCGTCCGCGGTGACGGCGAGGAGCGTACCGGCGCCGAACAGCACGACGCCGAGCAGGGTGGCCCGCTTGCGGCCGTACCGGTCGGACAGGGTGCCCGCGGTGAGCAGGCAGGCCGCGAAGACCAGCGAGTAGCCGTCGACGATCCACTGGGCCGTGCCGATGCCGATGTCCAGGTCGTGCATCATACTGGGCAGCGCGACGTTGAGCAGCCCGTTGTTCAGGATGATCACGAACAGGGCGAGGGAGAGGACCGCGAGCACCGCCCAGCGGCGCGGGTCCGGTGGGCCCGCGAGCTTGGACGTGCGCACATCCTCGTCGTACGTCGACCCCATCGCTCGTCCTCTCCTCGCGCTCACGGGCTGGGCCGGCACCGGTGCGCGCCCCCGACGAGCGTGGCCCCGCGCACTGAAGTCCCGCTTGCGCGCAGCCCGCCACAACCGTCACCGGGGCACCCCGGGACAGAACCCCTGAATGCCCGCGGCTGGAGAAAAGCCGAATTCCGTGGTGCGCGGGAACCGGCGCTTTGCCGGACTTTTAGCGCCGCGGCACACGATGGATCCCCGCCCTCGTGTGCTTGTGCGGAGCGAACACGCCCGGGAAAACCACTCGGATCCTTCTGACGTCGCTATCGGCCGGAGACACGAAAGGTAGTCATGATCAATCTCTTTCAGCCCCAAGTCGGAGCTGAGGAACTCGCCGCGATCGCCGAGACCTTCGATGACAAGTGGCTGGGGCACGGCCCGCGCACGCGGGCCTTCGAGGCCGCGTTCGCGGAGCACATCGATGTGCCCGCCGAACACGTGGTCTTCATCAACTCCGGCACGTCAGGGCTCTTCCTCGCCCTGGAGTCGTTGGACCTGCGGGACGGCGACGAGGTGGTGCTGCCGTCCCTGAGCTTCGTCGCCGCCGCGAACGCCGTCCTCAGCTGCGGCGCCCGGCCGGTCTTCTGCGACGTCGACCCCCGCACCCTCAATCCCACGGTCGAGGACATCGAGCGGTCCCTCACGCCCCGGACCCGGGCCGTGATCGTCCTGCACTACGGGGGCTCACCCGGTGACATCGTCCGCATCGCGGACCGTTGCCGTGAGCTGGGCGTCACACTCGTCGAGGACGCCGCCTGCTCCGTGGCCTCCCGGGTGGACGGCCGCGCCGTGGGGTCCTTCGGCGACATCGCCATGTGGAGCTTCGACGCCATGAAGGTCCTGGTCACCGGCGACGGCGGAATGATCTACGTCAAGGACCGGGAGCGAGCGGTCAGGACCAGGCGGCTGGCCTACCACGGGCTTGCCCAGCCCAGCGGTTTCGGCCACGCGAAGGTCTCCTCCCGCTGGTGGGAGCTGGACATCCCCGAGCCCGGCCGCCGCGTGATCGGCAACGACCTCACCGCCGCGATCGGCTCCGTACAGCTGCGCCGGCTCCCCGAGTTCGTACACCGCCGCCGGGAGATCTGCGCGCTCTACGACCGTGAGCTGGACGAGGTGTCCGGGCTGCTGCTGCCCCCCGCTCTGCCGGACGGCCACGAATCCACCCACTACTTCTACTGGGTGCAGACGGACCCCGGGATCCGGGACGAGCTGGCCGGCGACCTCTACCAGGACGGCATCTACACGACCTTCCGCTACGCACCGCTGCACAAGGTCCCCGCCTTCGGCTCCCAGAGCCTTCGGCTGCCTCACTCGGACTGGGCCGCCGAACGGACCCTGTGCCTGCCCCTGCATCCCGGCCTGAGCGACGGCGACGTACGCACGGTCGCGGCAGCCGTGCGCAAATCCCTCGAGAACCGGCGCGCGACCCCGATTCCGGAAGAGGAGCGCGTGGAATCCCGGGACGGGCGAACAGCGCAAGTGGACCTTTAGAACCGGACTGCACGCTGCTGGCGAGCGGCAGCCGCCGGCGTCATACGGACACCCTCAAGGAAGGTCAGCGATGCGTATTCTCTTCAACGTCTTCCCGGCATCGTCACATGTTTATCCCATCGTCCCACTGGCATGGGCACTGCAGAGCGCCGGTCACGAAGTCGTGTTGGCCACCACCGAGGCCGGGCTCGACCCGAAGTTGTTCACGAACATCGCCTCGGCCGGCCTCACCGCGGTGCCCCTGGGCGGCAAGGAGGAACTCGCCGAGTCGCTGGCGCCGCTGCTCGCTGTCGCGAACCGCCCCGACCGGCGTACCGCGTCGATCGACCCGGACGACGAGGACGCCTGGCGCACCTGCCGGGACATGCTGATCGACCTGCTCGACGCGCACTATCCGCCGGGACCGGCCGGCGGCGGTCGCCGGCCGGTGCTGGACACGCTGGTGGAGTTCGCCCGGGACTGGCGCCCGGACCTGGTGCTGTGGGATCCACTGGCTCCGACCGGGGCGGTGGCCGCGCGTGCCTGCGGCGCCGCCCACGCCCGCCTCCTGTTCGGCATGGACAACGTCGGTCTGGTCCGTTCGAAGACGCTGCAGGAGCTGGCCGATCCGGCCTCGGGCCTCACGCAGGACCCGTGGCTGCCATGGCTGGAGCCGGTGCTGGAGCGGTACGGTCTCGACTTCACCGAGGAGACGCTGCTCGGCCAGTGGACCGTCGACCTGACGGCGGCGCGGATGCAGTACCCCCTGGATCTGAGGTACATGCCGGTCCGCTGGATCCCGTACAACGGCGGCAGCACGCTCCCGGAGTGGCTGCACACCCGGCCCGAACGGGCCCGGGTGGTGTTCACACTCGGCCAGACCCGCCGGCTCCTCGACGGCCCGCAGGGCGGCTTCCCCCTGCGGGCGTTCTTCGACTCCGTGTCCGACCTCGACCTGGAAATGGTCGCGACGCTGAACAGCGACCAGCTGGCCACCGTCGGCGCGCTCCCCGACAACGTCCGAGCCATCGGATACGTGCCGCTCAATCAGCTGCTGCCGACGAGCTCGGCCGTCATCCACCACGGCGGCGGAGGCACCTCGGGTGCCTGCGTGGCGTTCCAGGTGCCGCAGCTGATCGTGCCGATCCCGATGTGGGACGAGAAGGTCATCGCGCAGCACATCAGCGGCCGGGGCGCGGGGCTGCTCATCGACCCCGCGGAGCTCGACGTCGACAGCATGCGCAAGGACCTCGTCCGGCTGCTGACGGAACCGTCGTTCCGGACCGGGGCCCGCGACCTGTACGAGGACATGCTGGCCGCCCCGGCGCCGAAGGACGTGATTCCGGTACTGGAGAGGCTGACGGCGGAGCATCGCGGCTGAAAGTCCGCACATCCGAAGTGAGAGGACCACTATGAAAGCTCTGGTGCTGGCCGGCGGATCGGGCACCCGTCTACGGCCCTTCAGCTACTCGATGCCCAAGCAGCTCATCCCCATAGCGAACACGCCGGTCCTGGAGTACGTCGTACGGAACATCCTGGACCTGGGCGTGAACGAGATCGGCGTCATCGTCAACAGCCGCGACAACGAGATCCAGCAGGTCCTCGGGGACGGTTCGAGGTTCGGAGCCCGGCTGACCTACATCCGCCAGGAGGACCCGCTCGGTCTCGCGCACACCGTCGCCATCGCCCGGGACTTCCTCGGCGACGACGACTTCGTGATGTTCCTGGGCGACAACATGCTGCCCGACGGAATCTCCGGAATCGCCGACGACTTCGCCGCCGGCCGCCCGGCAGCCCACATCGTGGTGCGCAAGGTCCCGGACCCGCGAGCCTTCGGCGTGGCCGAGCTGGGGCCCGACCGCGAGGTGCTGCGCCTGGTGGAGAAGCCGCAGCGGCCGCGCAGCGACCTGGCCCTGATCGGGGTGTACTTCTTCACCGCCGCGATTCACGAGGCGATCGCGTCCATCACGCCCAGCGCCCGCGGCGAGCTGGAGATCACCGATGCGATCCAGTGGCTGGTGACGCGGGGCGCGGACGTACGGGCCAGCGAGTACGAGGGCTACTGGAAGGACACCGGGAAGGTCGCGGACGTCCTGGAGTGCAATGCGCGCATCCTGGACGGCCTCCGGCCCTGCGTGGACGGCACGGCCGACAACACCAGCGTGCTGGTGGGCCCGGTCATCGTGGAGGAAGGGGCGCGCATCGTGCGCTCCCGCATCGAGGGGCCGGCGATCATCGGTGCGGGCACCGTGGTGGAGGACAGCCACATCGGCCCGCACACGTCCGTCGGACGCGGCTGCGCGGTCGTCAACAGCCGCCTGACGCACTCCATCGTCCTGGACGGGGCGTCGGTCACCGGCGTGCAGGGCCTGCACAGCTCCCTCGTCGGCCGCTCCGCCACCGTCGGCATCACCACACAGAGCACGGACCGCTACCGGCTGGTCATCGGAGACCACACCCAAGTGGAAGTCGCCGCATGAGGATCCTCGTCACCGGAGGCGCCGGCTTCATCGGCTCCCACTTCGTCCGCAGCCTCCTCGCGAACCAGTACGCGGGCTGGGAGAACGCCCGGGTCACCGTCCTGGACAAGCTGACCTACGCGGGCAACCGCGGCAATCTCCCGGCCTCGCACCCGCGGCTCGATTTCGTCCAGGGCGACATCTGCGACGCGCGGCTGCTGCGCGAACTGCTGCCCGGACACGACGCCGTGGTGCACTTCGCCGCGGAATCCCACGTGGACCGCTCGCTGGCCGACGCGGGAGACTTCTACCGCACCAATGTCCTCGGCACCCAGACGCTGCTCCACGCCGTGCTGGTCAGCGGCGTCCAGCGGGTCGTGCACGTCTCCACCGACGAGGTGTACGGATCGGTGGACGAGGGCTCCTGGACCGAGGACTGCCCCCTGCTGCCCAACAGCCCCTACGCCGCCTCCAAGGCCTGCTCCGACCTGGTGGCCCGCACGTACTGGACCACACACCGGGTGAACCTCTCCATCACCCGCTGCTCCAACAACTACGGCCCGTACCAGCACCCCGAGAAGCTCATCCCGCTGTTCGTCACCAATCTGCTCGAGGGGAAGCAGGTGCCGCTGTACGGCGACGGGCGCAACATCCGCGAGTGGCTGCACGTGGACGACCACTGCCGCGGCATCCACCTCGTACTCGACCACGGCCGGCCCGGCGAGATCTACAACATCGGCGGCGGCGACGACCGAACCAACCGCGCCCTCACCGAACGCCTGCTGGAGCTGACGGGCCTGGGGCCGGAGATGATCCGCCACGTCGCCGACCGCGAGGCACACGACCTGCGGTACGCCATCGACGACTCCAAGATCCGCGAAGAACTGGGCTATGCGCCGCTGACCGGCTTCGACGAGGGACTGGCCGCCACGGCGCAGTGGTACCGCGACAACCCGGGCTGGTGGAAGTCCGCCAAGTACGGAACCGAAGGTGCGGCCGCCTGAGAAACGCACAGCCGCCGCACCCCCGCGAGGCATCCCGGGGTCACTTGCCGCCCTGCCACGTCCGCCGTGGCTGCTCACGGTGCCGGCCAACGGAAAGGAATGACGATGACTGACAGCAAGGACCTCGTGCTGGACGCGGTCCGCGACTACCACCGGGCGACCGCGTCGGACGCGGGGTTCACGCCCGGAGTGACGGAGATCTGGCCGTCCGGCGCCGTTCTGGACGAAGAGGACCGGGTCGCCATCGTCGAGGCCGCGCTCACCCTGCGCATCGCGGCCGGGCCCAGCTCCAAGAAGTTCGAGTCCGACTTCGCCAAGCTCCTGAAGCGGCGCAAGGCCCATCTCACGAACTCGGGATCGTCGGCGAACCTCCTCGCCCTGTCCGCTCTGACCTCGGAGACCCTCGGTGACAGACGCCTGAAGCCGGGGGACGAGGTGATCACGGTCGCGGCGGGGTTCCCCACCACAGTGAACCCGATTCTGCAGAACGGGCTCATCCCTGTCTTCGTGGACGTGGACCTGACGACGTACAACACGACAGCCGACCGGGTGGCACAGGCGATCGGCCCCAGGACCCGGGCGATCATCATCGCTCACGCGCTCGGCAACCCCTTCGAGGTGGCCGAGGTGGCCCAACTGGCCAAGGACCACGACCTCTTCTTCGTCGAGGACAACTGCGACGCGGTCGGCACCCTCTACGACGGCCGGATCACCGGCACCTTCGGTGACCTGAGCACGGTCAGCTTCTACCCCGCGCACCACCTCACCATGGGCGAGGGCGGCTGTGTCCTCACCGACAACCTCCGCCTGGCCCGCGTCGTGGAGTCACTGCGCGACTGGGGACGGGACTGCTGGTGCGAACCGGGCAAGAACAACACCTGCTTTAAACGGTTCGACTACCAGATGGGCAACCTGCCCGCAGGCTACGACCACAAGTACATCTTCTCCCACGTCGGTTACAACCTGAAGGGAACCGACATCCAGGCGGCGCTGGGCCTGACGCAGCTCGCCAAGCTCGACGGCTTCGTCGAGGCACGACGCCGCAACTGGCGCCGTCTGCGCGAAGGCCTGGACGGTCTTCCGGGCCTGCTGCTGCCCGAGCCGACCCCACGGTCCCGGCCGAGCTGGTTCGGCTTCGTCATCACCGTCGACCCCGAGGCCCGCTTCACGCGCGCCGAACTGGTCGCACACCTGGAAGAACGGAAGATCGGAACCCGGCGGCTGTTCTCCGGCAACCTCACCCGGCAGCCGGCCTACATCGGCCGCCCCCACCGCGTCGTCGGCGACCTCACCAACAGCGACATCATCACCGAGCACACCTTCTGGATCGGCGTCTACCCCGGGCTCACGGACGAAATGCTCGACTACGTGGTCGCCACCATCAAGGAATTCGTGGCCGGACGCGGCTGAGAGCCCGCCACACCCACCTCACCAGAAGCCAGGGGAGATCCCTCGATGCCGTCCAAGGTCCTCCAGAGGCGTGCCGTCCAGAGCCTGCCGGCACGTATCGCCGCATCGGCCGCCACCACGCAGGGGCTGCACCTGCCCACCGAGCACTTCGACGGCTGGCTGGCCGAACGACGCCGAGCCAACACCTTCCGCGTGGACCGCATACCGTTCGCGAAAATGGAAGGCTGGTCGTTCCAGGAGCACACAGGGAATCTGGTGCATCGAAGCGGCCGCTTCTTCACCGTCGAAGGGCTGCACTTCACGGAAGAGGGCCGGCCTCACGGCGACGGCCCTGCCGGCGACTGGTACCAGCCCATCATCCGGCAGCACGAGGTGGGCGTCCTCGGGATCCTCGTCAAGGAGTTCGACGGGGTGCTGCACTTCCTGATGCAGGCGAAGATGGAACCGGGCAATCCGAACCTGCTCCAGCTCTCGCCCACGGTCCAGGCGACCCGCAGCAACTACACCAAGGCCCACCGGGGCGCGGACGTCAAGTACATCGAGCACTTCGTCGGACCGGACCGCGGCCGGGTCATCGTGGACGTGCGCCAGTCCGAGCACGGCTCATGGTTCTCCCGGAAAGCCAACCGCAACATGGTCGTGGAGGCGTCCGGCGACGTGCCGCTGCTGGACGACTTCTGCTGGCTCACCCTCGGCCAGATCAACGAGCTGCTGCACCGCGACAATGTCATCAACATGGACTCACGCACCGTCCTGTCGTGCCTGCCCACCGACGACCCGTCCGGCGACGCGCTGCTCACCGACACCGAACTGCTCTCGTGGATCACCGGTGAGCGCACCCGGCACTGCGTGCGCACCGAACCGGCCCCGCTGGCCCACCTCCCGGGCTGGAAACGCCGGGACAGCGCCATCGAGCACGAGACGGGCCGCTACTTCAACGTCGTGGCCGTGTCCGTACAGGCCGGAAACCGAGAGGTGACCGGCTGGACCCAGCCCTTGTTCGAGCCGGTCGCCCAGGGCGTCCACGCCTTCCTCACCCGCGAGATCGAGGGCACCGCGCACGTACTGGTGCAGGCCCGGGTCGAACCCGGCCTCGTCGACACCGTCGAGCTGGCCCCGACCGTGCAGTACACCCCGCACAACTACGACCACCTGCCGGAAAACGAGCGCCCTGCCTTCATCGAGACGGTGCTCCACGCCGCCGGCGACCGTATCCGCTACGACGCCGTGCACGCCGAGGAGGGAGGCCGATTCCTCAACGCCGAGAACCGCTGCCTCGTCGTCGAGGCGGACGCTCCGCTGGATCCCCCGCCCGGCTACGCCTGGGCCACCCCCGCACAACTCACCTCCCTGGTCCAGCACAACCACTACCTCAACGTCCAGGCCCGCACCATGCTCGCCTGCCTCAACGCGATGAAGACCACAACCCGATGACCGCCCCGCTCCGGGTCGGGGTGATCGGATGCGCGAACATCGCGGTACGCCGGATGCTCCCCGCCTTCGCCTCCAGTGGCGACACCGAGCTCGTGGCGGTCGCCAGCCGCGACCCGGACAAGGCACAGCGGGTCGCGGAGCGGTTCGACTGCCGCCCCGTGCACGGATACGAGCAGCTCCTGGCACAGGACGACATCGACGCCGTCTACGTGCCCTTGCCCGCTGCCCTGCGCCCCCGATGGGTCGAGGCGGCACTGCGCGCAGGCAGACACGTCCTCGCCGAGAAGCCCGTCTCCACCGAGCACGCCCGCACCGGAGACCTGTTCGGCCTCGCCGCCTCTCGTGGCCTGGTGCTCATGGAGAACGTCATGTTCGTCCATCACCGCCGGCACGAGGCCGTGCGGCACCTGATCTCCGACGGGGCCCTGGGCGAACTGCGCTCGTTCCACGCGGCCTTCACCATCCCGCCGCTCGCGGACAGCGACATCAGGTACCAGCCGGAACTCGGCGGCGGGGCCCTGATGGACGTCGGGATCTACCCCCTGCGGGCCGCGCTCCACCTCCTGGGCCCCGAGCTCGACCTCATCGGCGCCTGCCTGGTCCGGGGAGCGGGACGGCAGGTCGACACCTCGGGCGCCGCACTGCTGCACACGCCCGGCGGCGTCACGGCCCAGATCACCTTCGGCATGGAGCACACCTACCGCTCGGCATACGCACTACGGGGCAGCGAAGGGTGCCTGACCGTCGACCGGGCGTTCACCCCGCCCGCCGATGACGTCCCCGTCATCGGCCTGCACCGCGGCGCGAAGACCGAGGAGATCCGCCTGGAGCCGCACGACCAGGTGGCGGCCACCGCAGCCGCCTTCGCCGCCGCGGCGCGTGCCGGAACACCGCCGGACACCAGAGACACCCTGCGGCAGTCGGAACTTCTCGACGAGATGAGCCGGACAGGGCCGGGCGCGCGGATCGCTGCGCTCGTGCGGCAGGAGGCGAGCTGAGACGCGCGCTCCGTGCCCGTACTGAACCGTGGACATCTGCTTGTTGATCCGCTTGAGCCGGTCGTCCAGGGCCAGGACCTGCGCTGCCAGGTCGGCGACGATCTGGGCGGCGACGATCTGGGCGGCGACGTCCTCGCCGGGCAGCGCGGTGTGCTGGGCCTGCGCGGCTTCCACCGCAGTCGCGGCAACCGCGTCGGCGCCGCGGACGCCGCGGTTGGCCAGCCAGGCCGTGAGTCGGGCCCGGCCGCGACGGTGAGGAGCGGCCGGGGTCTGGTAGCCGGTCAGCAACACCAGCGCGCCCTTGTGGCTGCTGTAGTCGAAAGCCCGCTCCAGCGCGGGGAAGATGCCGGTCAGCACGTCGCGGAGCCGGTTGACCAGCCGGACCCGGTCGGCGACCAGGTCGGATCGGTGGGCGGTCAGCAGGGCGAGGTCCGCGGCCAGCTGGGCGGGCACGTCGATGACGGCGAAGTCCCGGCGCTGACGGGGGTCTCCGCGATGACGTAGGCGTCGCAGGCGTCTGTCTTCGCCTCGCCCCGGTAGGCGCCCGACATGCGGTTGACCGTGCGGCCGGGCACGTAGACGGCCTGCCGGCCGTGGGCGGCGAGCAGAGCCAGCAGCAAGGCGGAGGATGTGCCGGAGATGTCCACTGCTGTCGCGGTTCGTTGGTTCTGATCGGCATCTGGGACGTTGAGCTGGGTTGATCAGTTGGCTGGTCGGGTCCGGTGGTGTGGTGTGTGTTGGCGGGGTGCTTGGTGTTGCTTGCGGGCGCCGACTGGGCGGGCTTGTGAGCTGCGGGTTTCCTGTTCTGGGTGGGTTTCGTGGGTGTTGATCAGTTTGGTTGGCTGGTTGGGCAGGTTCGCTGGTCGGTTGTTGTAGCGGTGTAGGGGTGTGGGGCCGTGGATGCCGATGGTGGTCATCAGGTGTTGTTGGTGGGGTGGAGCTGGTTCCAGGTGCGTTGTTGGGTGTGGATCCATTTGGTGGTCTGGTTGGGGAAGGGCATGCCGGTGCTGTGGTGGGTGTGGGCTTGGTGCCAGCTGTGGTTCCAGGTGGCTCGCCAGGGCGGGTTCCACCACGGGTCGAGCGCGGTGAGCTGTGGATCGTGGAGCCAGGAGTTCCTGTCGTCGCCCAGTTTTTCTGGGTGATTGTTGTGGATGTGAGCTGGGGCTCTCATCTTTTCTGGTTGGTATCGGCGAGCTCGGGGTGGGGGCTTGAGTGGTTGGGGTTGTCTGACCTGTGTGTATGTGGTGTGTGCAGGTTGGTTGAGCGGGATGCAGTTTCGCTGAGTCGCTACGTGGTGCTGTCGTTGGCGGGTGTGTCGGTTGCAGGGGGGTGTTGTCGCTTGGGCCGGTCAAGGGGCGTTGGCGCTTCCTGCGGTGGCCTGGCTTGTTGGAAGGAAGAGGGGGGCCGGTGCGGTGGGCCGGGGCGTAGGGGTGCGTAGTTGGGGTGGGCAGGGCCGGGGTGGCCAGGGCTGGTCTCTTATGGCCGGTGGAGAAGCTGGTGCGGCCGCAGGTTGGCGAATTGCAGGTCACGCTGTTGTCGGCCGCGCCATCATTGGCTGACGTCTCATGCGGATGAAGGGCTGCTCGTTGTGCTGATCTACGCTTTCCGTGATGCCCGTGGGACTTGGTACGGCGATCCTGACGCCGTTATCCAAGACAGCCAGCCGGGTCGCGGGGTTTTGACTCTCCCGCGTACCGCGCCAGGCGAAGAACCTGGTCTGTTCGATGGCCAGCGGGTCGAGGTTCTGTACGCGGCATGTGACCTGGAAGCGAGTCAGACGAGCTACCGGCTCGACGGCGGTGACTCCTTTGTGGCTAGCTGGCATGTCCACGAGTTACTGTCTCCGGCCTACCAGCGTGTGCTCACGGCCCCTGCTGCATCGCGGGATACGGCGACAGTGAGGCTTGAGATCGGCAGTTCCCACCGCCGCTACAGCTTGCACGCCGATCTCCTGGGTGAGGGCCGGGCCGAGATCACCGTCGTCGTCTGTACTCCTGACGGAGTCATCCGCGGTGAGCTGACCGGAGAGGTGGACATGGGCGACCTTGCCGAGGTCGGCCGTCTGATCGCCTCTACTCCTGTTACCTCCGCTGGGAAGGCGGTGCCGTCTGTCTCTTCTCCTGCCTCCGTCAAAGCCACCCGCCACGGCCAGGGATGGGCTCCCGAAGCCATTGCCCACCTCAAAGAGCACTACCAAGCAGGCATGAGCCCAGAGCAACTGGCTGAGGAGCTCGGACGCAGCGAGAAGTCCATCCGGTGGAAGCTGCACAGCCTCGGGCTCGCGTCCTTCCCCAGCGATCTGGTGCCCGATCCCCGCACCCCGGTTGAGCCACAAGTGCCCAAGGCGTACACCGTGGAGGAGAAGCGGCAGCTGCACCCCAACGCGTACAAACCCTGGAACCTTGAAGATGAACAGCGGCTCGCCGAGCGCTGTGCCCGAGGCGCCTCTCTGTCCGAACTGTCGCAAGAATTCGGCCGCAACGAAGGTGCCATTGCCTCCCGGCTGCTAAAGATCCAAGCGAAAGGGCCGGCCGCCGAGGATGCCTGGGAGTACGGCGGATAGGGCGACATCGCGCTGTCTGTGGCTATCCGAGTGTGCGTTGCTGGGCTTCGCCTGTGGCCTGCACAGCCGCGCCGGTTCTATCGCTTGCAGCGTCGGTCCACGCGGGACGGATGCCGATGGTGGTGAGGAGCTCCTGCTGTTGGGGGTGGAGGGTGTTCCAGCGGCGTTGCTGCTCGGTCCATCGCTGGAGGGTGGGGGAGTGGTCCTGGCCGGTGTGGTGGTGCAACTTGGCTTACTGGTAGGTGCGTTGCCAGGTGTGGGGCCAGGGCGGGCACCACCAGGGGTCGAGGTTTTCAAGGGCGTGAGCGGCGGTGGGGGAAAGGCGGCCTTGCCGGGCAGCGCGGCGTTTTTGTGTCAGCCAGTCGCCCAGCGCGAAGTCGTCGTGGCGGGTGTCTTTGCTGCAGGCGAGGTGGCCGTGGCGGGCGGCGTAGGCGCGGGCGTGGGCGAGTCCGGGGCTTGCAGGGGAGACGCGGCTGGTCCGGCGGCGGCCGACGGGGGTGATGCCCAGGCTGATCAGGAGTTGTTGCTGTTGGGGGCGTAGATGTGCCCAGGCGGCGTGTTGTGCTCTGATCCAGGTTCGTACGTCGGCCGGCGAGCCGGTGGTGCGGCTTTGCGTGGTGCGGGCGCGGGTGTAGGCGCGTTGCCAGGCAAGGTCCCAGGGTGGGTCCCACCACGGGTCGATCGAGGTGAGGACTTGGTGGCGGGCGGTGGGGATGGCGTCGCGTCGGGCTTGTTGCCGTTGGCAGTTGAGCCAGCGGCCGAGGGGGAAGCCGTCGTGGACGGTGGAGTAGGTCACGGCCAGGGTGTGGTGGGCGGCAGCGTAGGCGCGGGCGTGCGCGAGCGCGGTTTCGGCGTAGGGGTTGAGGGGACGGGTGCGGGCGGCTCCGCGGGTGAAGCCGATGCCGGCCAGGAGGCGCTGCTGGTCGGGGTGGAGGTCGTCGTAGTGGGTGCGTTGCAGGCGTAGCCAGGCGCGCTGGGTGGGGGCGAAGCTGCGGAAGTGGTGGTCGGCGTCGAGCCGGTGGCCGGCTCGGACTTGGTCGTGGATGTGCTGCCAGGTGCGCTGCCACGCCAGGGTCCAGGGCGGGCACCACCAGGGATCGACCCTGTCCAGCGCCTTCGCCGCGGCAGAAGGAGGTGTGCCCCTGTCGGCGTCGGTACGGGCGTGCTGGCGTTGCCGGCGCAGCCACCACCCCAGCTGGAACCCGTCGTGGACGGTGTCGATCGCGGCCGCGAGGGTCCCGTGGATGGCGTGGTAGGAGCGTGCGTAGCCGAGGCCGACGGTGAAGTCGGCTTCGCGTTCGGCGGGCCGTGCGGCGGCGCCGCGGGCCCGGTCCGCGGTGATTCCGATGCGGGCGAGGAGGTAGGTCCTTCTGGTCGGGCTGGAGGGTGTCGTACTGGGCGCACTGGGTGGTCAGCCATGTGGCGAGCGCGCTGGTGGTGCTGGGGAATCCGGCCGCGGTGTCCAGGACGTGGCCGTCTTGGACGGGGGTGTGTGCCTGGCGCCAGGAGCGCTGCCATTCCAGTGTCCAGGGCGGGTTCCACCAGGGGTCGATCGCCGACAGTGCCAGCGCGCGGGGTGAGGGGGTGCCGTGGCGGTGCTGGTAGGCGCGGTCCTTGCTGCGCTGGTTGGACAGCCACTGCCCCAGCTTCAGCCCGTCCTGGACGGTGTCGGTGGTCGCGGTCACCAGCGTGCCGTGGGCGTCGGCGTAGGCGCGGGCGTGGGCGAGGACGCTTTGGAAGTGGGTGGCCATGTGTTTGCGGCGGGGCCGGGCCGCCCGGGCGCTCTCGGAGGTGAGGCCGATGTCGGCCAGGAGGCGCTGTTGTACGGGGTGCAGGTGGTCGTAGCCGGTGCACTGGTTGTACAGCCACTCGCCCAGGCCGAAGCTGGTGGTGGGGAAGCCGCGGTCGGGCCGCAAGGGTCCGCGGGCGCGGACGTGGTCACGGGCCTGGTAATAGAAGCGCTGCCACATCACCGTCCACGGCGGCCGCCACCACGGATCCAGCGCCTCGAGTTCTGCGACATGTTCGGGTGGCATCGCCGGGAACTTCCGATGATTCGACAGCCATCGGCCGAGGGCAAAGCCGTCGAACCGGCTGTGGATCGGGGCGGCGAGGTGGCCGTGTACCGCGGCGTAGGCACGGGCGTGTGCCAGCCCCGTTGTGAACGCCTGATCTGACCTGTGCCGGAGCCCCAGGTGCAGCCGCATACCGCCCGCAGCCTTCTCAGACCGTTGTGCGGCGTCGCGGTAGGCCTGCAGTTCGCGGGCGATGGGGCGGGGCCGGTGAGCCATGTGCAGCGTCCACAGCCGGTCGGCGACGGCTGCGTCCGCGGCGGCCCGTACGCAGTGCTGCGCCCAGAGCAGCAGAGAACCGGCCGAGGTCGAGGCGATCCGCTCAACAAGCCACGGCCGCCCCGTGACCCGCGCCAGTTCGCCGACCAGACCAGGCACGTGAGCGAGCGTGCGAGGCAGATGTTCACCGGTGTCGGCGAGCAGCCGGTGGCTGGTGCGTTCATCGGTGAGGACCGAGGTGAGGGCGACGGTCTCGGGGTAGGTGACCGCGTCCCTGACCAGCAGCCGCCACCAGCCGGGATCGGCCCCCTGCGGCGTGAGTTGGCGTACCCGGCGCGGCCACTGCTCTTCTTCGGGCCATTACTGCGCCCACCAGGAGACGACCACGGCATGGGCGACCTCGAACGCGCGGGCGGTATCCGGCCGGTGGCGCAGCAGGTCCAGGTGCCGTCGGTGCGCCGCGACCATCTCCGGCAGCTCCGCCAGGTCGGCCTGCTCAATGTCGGCCGGCGCGCCGTCGATCCAGTGGGTGCCGAGCATCCAGCGCCCATGGCGCGGGCAGATCCGGGTGTGCGGCTGCAGATACACCCGGGCGGGCTTGGTCCGTCCGGTGCGTGCGGCCGTACACAGCCGACAGCCTTCCCCCGCGGCCGGCACCACGGCCCCGAAGCGGAACCGCCCGGCTGCACCCGCCCCGTCCGGCGAGACGGGCTCCTGGGCGGTCCAGACGGGCAGGGCCCGCCGAAGGATCTCCTCGGGCACGCGGCTGAACACGGAGACGCGGACGCGGGCCTCGGCGTTGAGATACACCTCGCCGTCCGTCCAGTAACCCTTGAACAGGCCTTCGCCGACCTGGAGGAGCGCGGGGATGAGGTCTCTGACGCCGAGCCGGTAGCGGTCGGCCAGCCGGTCCAGGTACGACAGGTTCGTCTCGCCCTTAAGCGGCGCGAGCCGTACCGGCCCCGGACGTGCCGCAGCCGTACGCGGCGGCTGCGGCTGCGGTGGAGGAAAGTCGTGCATGAGGGGGCAGAGGTCGTTCCTGACGGGCTCGGATGTACCGGCATCCGGGCAGCGGCCAAACAGGGAACGGGGCGGGGCGGACGGTTGATGCAGACGCCGCCGGTCAGGGCTGGCGTTGCGTGGGCATCCGCTGGCGCCTGGGTGCCCGGGCCCGTTGTTCGGCGGCACTGTCGAGCTCGATCTGTTCGAGGAGTTTCTTAGTGATCTTCTCGGTGCCGTCCAGCAGCGACACCAGGGCGGCTTCCCGGATGAGGTGGGAGAGGCTGCCCATCCGGCCGCCGGCTCGGGCGTGCAGGCAGGCGGCGTGCGTGACCAGCGTGCCCGGCCGGTGGCGGCGCAGCCGCAGGGCGCTGTCCATGCCGTGCACCAGGTCATGCCAGATCTGCTGGTCCGCGCCGCTGCCGTAGCGCAGCGGCTGATTGCGCACGATCTTGAAGCGGCCAGCGAGCTGGGAGCCGCGCACGCCGGTCAGCAGGGGCGAGGATTCGACGTCGATGCCGGAGTAGACGAAGGTGGCCGGGATCCGCTCGCCGAGGTACTTCAGCTGGTCGGAGGTCTCGGCGCCGGCCCGGCTGCGGGTGTCCATCAGGTGTACGTCGTCGACCAGGACCAGCTGGGTGCCCATCTCGCACAGCAGCTCGCACACGGCGTTGGTGATCTGGATCTGGTTCATCCGCTCCAGCGTCGGCAGGCCCAGAAAGCGGGCGAACTCGCTGATGAGCATTTCCGGGGTGGAGGACGGTGGCACGGTGATGAACAGCACCGGCAGCCGCCCGTCCTGGTTGGGGTGGCGGCGCCGGTCGGCGAGTTCGACGGTGCGCCCGAGCTGCTGCATGGCGGTGGTCTTCCCGGTGGTCGCGGGCCCGGAGATGATCAGGCCGCGTCTGGCTCCGCCCTGCTGGCCGCGGTTGAGCAGCAGCAGGCGGCGTACCGCGGTGGAGATGGTGTCCATGGCGGGGGTCTTCAGCACCACGAACCGTGCGTGGTAGTCCTCCCGCTGCTCCAGCGTCCATTCCTGGTCGCCGGCGTCCCGAGCCGGTGCGGGGGGCGTGTCGACGAACTGCTGCCACCCGTCCCACGTGGTCAGCGGACTGAACGTGCTCGTGGTGGCGGGCTGGGCCGCTGTCACCATGCCTGGGCCTCCTGGTACGGGCCGTAGATGCGCATGCCGCCCGCCCCGGCGGCGTCCGGCGTCTGCTCAGCGGCCTGGGCCCGGTCCGTTTCGGCCGTCGGCTCGGATGCTTCGGCCTCATCCGCGTGGTCTTCCGCGGCGTCCTGGCCGTCGGCGAGGGCGGCGAGAAGGTAGTCCTCGCCGCCCGGGTCGTCCTCGAGGTCGTCCAGGCTGTCGTCGGCGTCCCAGCCGTCGGGATCCTGAACCGGGACGGTGAAGGAGCCGGGCAGCCCGAACGAGGCCCCCGGCGCGAGAGGCGCAGGCCACTGCTGCCCGGTGGCGGCGGGGGCGGAATCGGTCAGCTGCGCGGCCGCCTGGGCCCGGGCGGCTACCGTCCGCTCCCGCCTGCTGCCCAGTCCCTGGCTGGCACGGCGCAGCAGCGCATCGAGCGCTTGGGCGATCGCCGCCTCGTGCTCTTCACGGCCATGCCGGCGTTGGACGGTGCGGCGGACGTGGTCGAAGGTGAACGCGGTGAACGGGCGCCGGACCGCCTCCGCGTGGACCCACGGCACCTCGAGCCATCCCTCGGGCAGGCGCACCCACACCCGGTTCGGGTCGTAGGGGTTGTGGTGGACCTCCCAGCGGCCGTTCTTGTCCGCTCGCGGTGAGCGGCGGCGCCGGTAAGGGTTCAGGCCGGGGTGGTCGTAGGTGCGGTAGCCGAAGCGGATGCCGTAGTCGTTGACGGCCTGCCACCGAAGAGGCAGCAGCTCGACGTAGTCGTCGGCGGACAAGGGCACCGGTACATGCCCGGTCAACGCCACCAAAGCTGCCCACATCTCGTTCGGGGAGACGGCGACCCGCGGCATCATCGGGTGCCGCAGTGCCTCGTGCCGGCGCTCCTGCCACCCGCAGATGACCCACTCGTCCAGCAGTTCCTGAAGCTGCTTCAGGCTCCAGCAGGGCTCCGCGGCCGCGCCCCGCTGGGAGACATCCGAGCCGGTGTGGCCCGGCAGGTACTGGCTGAACCCGTCGGCGATGGCACGGAAGGTCCGCTCCACGTTCCCCTTCGCCGGGCCGTTCGCCGGCGGCACCGGCTGCACCGACACCCCCAGGCTCTCGCACGCCGAGACGAACGAAGCCGACACATACACCCGGCCCTGGTCCACCACCACCGTCTCCGGCATGATCACCGGCCGGGCAGCCGCCTGCTCCAGCCGCGCGTCCAACGCGACCAGCCGCTCGTAGGGGATGACCGACCGCTGCATGGACAGCGCCGCATCCCAGCCCGGCCGCATCGCCGTCGGCACCACCATCTGCGCCAGCAGCATCGCCGCGTCCACCGACATCGTGCCCCACCGGCCGCAGCACCGCGGCGCAGATGCTGCGCGTCGCCACGTCCAGCGCGATGCTCAGTTCAAGGCGGCCGGTCACACCGTCGTCCAGCACCGCCAGGACATCCAGCGGCGTGCTGCCCAGCATCACCAGCTCGCCCGGCCGCAGTGCCACCGTCGGCGTGAACGGAGGTGCCGGCCGCGACGCATGCCACCGTCGCTGCGTCGCTGTCCCGAGCAGCCCCTGTCCGTCGGCCACCGCGTGCACCAGCCGGTTGAACGTCGACGCCGGCGGCAGGGCCACCACCCCGGCGCCGTACTCCTCCTCCAGCAGCCACCCCACCTGGCGGCGCAGCCGCACCAGCGTGCCCGTCGACCGCTCCCGCTGCCCCTCCAGCACCTTCCTGAGCGCCGCGACGACCCGCTCATCGGCCCGCCCCACCGCCGACCGCTCCCGCACCGCCCGGCCGTCCACCAGCCCCCACAAGCCCTCGCTGCGGTAGCGCGCCCGCATCCGGCGCACCGTCGCCGCACTCGCCTCCCAGCCCGCCGCCCTCAACTCCTCGGCCTTCGCCCGCTCCCGCTGCGCCAGGCTCCGCGTCGCCGATCGAACTGCTCACGCGGGGCGCCCTGCCCGACCGCGCCAGGAAAGCCGGTCTCCACCTCCCGCACATGCCGCTGCCACGCGCATCACGCCGCTTCGGCCTCCCGCCGCGCGCCCGAAACGACAACGCGCTCGTGCAGCGATTCGTCCAGCCGCACCCGCAGCACACCGCTCCACAGCGCGTGAAAGACCGCGGGCCACACGGCGATCGGGTCACCCAGCTCACACACCGCCTCCACCGCCGGCCGGGGACTGCCGAAGGCCTCCAGCAGAGCCGGCATCCACGGCCCTGCGGCGTACCGGGGATGCCGGTAACCCGCCAGCCACCGCACATTGGCCACCAGCACCGGATCCGGCGGCCCCGCGAGCCGGTAGGACCAGCCCACTGCCTCCGCGGCAGCCGTCACAACCCGTGCCCGCTTTGCCAGCCGGGCAGAGGGTCCGCTGCGTCCGGCGCAGTCGAGTAACAGGCCGCTGCCGTCCTGCAGTCTGGCCATCAGCTGCGGCGCATGACCGACAGCCTTGCCGTCCCCACGCCACACCAGTTCCACTGGCCGGCAGGCCAGCGCCACCACCGCCGGATCCCGATCCAGCAGCATCAGCTCGGTCCGCATGACCCCGGACCCGTACGCCACCAGCCGCCCGATCGTCGACGACCACCACCAGCCAGGAGCAACCCGCCGCCCGTGCCGGACGGGGAAAGGCCGTACTGCAGGAGAGTCCTCGAAGGGGACGTCCTGAGCAGCCTCAAGCCACGGGACCTGACGCGAGCAACCCAGAGGGTCTCGAAAGCGCACATCGATCAGGCTGGCGTCTACGGCTGGAGCGCCTTCGCGTCGCACAGCCCCATCCGTACTGTGCGGCTCGGGAATGCGGCACCCTGCCCCGGGTACCGCGGACGATGCGGCCTCCTGGCTGCTGTCGATGATCACGTACTCCACACAACGCCATACCTGACCTGGCGCGCAGCAGAACCGGCCGGTAACCAACATCGGTGCAGCCGCCGGATGTTGGGCTGCGCGGGGCACCCAGGGTGCCGGGCGGGGGCACCGGTGTCAGTGCAGAGTCCTGCACTCTCACCTCGCCGCGCCGCACCCTGTCGGGCAACGGCTCACCGACAGCCGACTGGCCCGCGCCGCCATTCGGCTGCCGCCGGTCGTATCAGTCCTCGCCCTCACCCGCGGCGAGCACCTCGGCCAGCTCCTGGGCGGACAGGCGGGACCACGCGGCGACCTCCTCCAGTGCCACCCCGGCGGCGACGGCCGCGGTGGCGGTGTGCACGAGGGCCTGGTCGATCAGGGCGGCACTGCGGCTGAGGTGCTCCAGCAGGGTGCGGGCCACCTCGGCGGTAGTGCCGCTGTGTACGCCGCGCAGCTCCACCAGCTGTTCGCGCGCCTCGTCGACCAACTGCGTGATGTGGAACCGCTGTTCGGCGCTCACCGTAGCCCGCCACCGGGTCCCCGAGCCGCCCGATTGGGCTTCTGCCGCCATGACACGCAGCGGGCCGGCCATCGTGGCGGGCTGCTGCTCCCGCTTCAGCCGCCACGGATCCTCCCGCCACCCCGGCCGCCTCGGCTCGTGGCGGCGGCCGCGCACGATCGCACCCTTCCAATCGTTCAGCGGGCTGCTGTGCTCGGCCGCAAGTTCGAGTCCCAGCCAGGTGCGGCCCACCAACTCGCCCAGCCGGTGACAGAACGCATCGTCGGCACCCCGCGCCCGAGGCTGCATCCCGCCGCTTGCCCGTAAGGCCACCTCGGCCATCGCCGGCTCCAGCAGCGCCCGCGCCACGGCCACCACCTCCGGGAAGATCGCCGAGTCCCGGCCCACGATCCGCCACCACTTAAGCCGTGATCCCGCGTTGCCGCCCGACGGCTGGTGCAGACGGCGCGGCCAGATCTCCTCCTGCTCCCAGTACAGAGCCTGCTCCCACCAGCAGTCCACCACCGCATGCGCCAGCGTGAACGCCTGCTCCGGCTCCACCCCGGCGCGCACCACACGCCGCGCACACGCCCGGCCACCGCCGCTGCGCGGCCACCACCTCCGGCAGCAGGCGCAGATCGAGGTGTTCCAGCGGCTGGTCGGCGTCCGCGTCCAGCAGCCAGCGCCCGTGCCGCAGGCAGATCCGCTGCAGGCGCGGCAGATACCGCACCGCCCGCAGCGCCTGCCCGGTGCGCCGCGCCGTGCACAGCCGGCAGCCGAACGCTGCTTCCCCCGCCACCGCGGCCGCCGCCCGCCACCGTGCCTGCGCCAGGGAGGCGTCCCGGCCGGTGCTGATCTTGGGATCGTCCACGGTGAACGACGGAAGAGCGCGCACCAGCACCGCCAGTTCCACCCCGCACAGCTCGGCGAGCACACCCCGCCCGGCCCCGTTCAGGACGACCTCCACATCTGCCCTCACACCACCGCCATCGTGCCGGGTGGGGGAGTTGCGGCACGTCCACAGCCGCATCACGCTGCTGGCTGCGAGACCGTAGCGGGCAGCCACCCGGCTGATCAGCGACGCGGTCAGCTCCCCCGCCAGCGGCACGGTTCGCAACACCCCTGCGGCCACACCTCACCCCCGATACCCTTTTCGGCTCGCACAGCGACTGGACAGGTTCCTGCCCCGGTCGGCGTTTGGTCAGTAGTCGAGGTCGAGGTAGTCGATGTCGTTGAGGGTGACGTCGGAGAGTCCCATGGCGCGGTTTCCGTTGTCCTGGAAGTAGATCTCTTTGAAGCCTTCGGCGATGATCTGGCGCATCTGCTGGTCGCTGGCTCCGGCGTCACGGGCGTCGAAGAGGCGTTGCGCGTAGGTGGGGGGGAGATGGACGGTGAGGCGGCGGAAGCGTCCGTCGTCGGTGGTGCCGATCGGCGCGGTATAGCCGAACCGGGCCCGGGTCTCCACCGTGATGCCCGTGGTGGTGGCGGCCTGCTTGCGGCGGCGTCTGCGGACCTGTGGCTGCCAGCGGGCCCGTACGGCGGCGTCGATCCGTTCGACGATGGCGCGTGGCGGGTGTTTGCGTTCGCCCTTGCGGTATCGCTCCACCGACCGCTGGCTGACCCCGATCTCCTGGGCAACGGCTTTGGTCGTCTTGAGCTGTTTCATCAGGAAGTTGATGCGGCCCTGCAGTGTCTTGGGCGGCTGGCGGGTGAAGGCTTCCCGGTCGGCGCGTTCGATGGCGTCGTCGATCTCTCCCACAGCGCCTACTCGCCTTCGTCCAGGACGGCGTCGCCACCCTTGATGTGGCGGGCCGGGTTGAGGCCCTGTTCCATCAGGTCGACCGCCCACAGCATCGACTGGACGCCCTCCAGCTTCGCCAGGCCAGGTGTGGGCCCGAGGCGGAAGCCGCCGGGCTGCGGCTTGCCGCTGGCGGCGTAAGGGAGGAAGTCCAGCGGCGAGTCGCCCGGTGAGGGGTAGACAACGCAGTCGGACAGCACGGCGAGCGGATACAGGCCCGTCATCGTGGCCATGTTGCGCATCTTGCGGTGCATGTTGACCCTGGCCTTGGAGATGACGGCGGCACGGATGTCGGGCCGCCAGGTGGGGCGCTGGAGGGCCGGCCACCGCTCGCCCTCCTTGTACTTCTTGCCCTGCGGGCGCTCGCGCAGTTTGCCGATGCCGCCCTTGACGGTGGCCTTGATGGCGGCGAGGACGGCGGCCATCGCCGGGTCGGCTTGCTTGTGCTGCTCCATCGCCTCGAGGAAGACCCGGTCGTCCAGGTCCCGGGTGACGCCGAGGTCGGCGAGGGTGTCGACGTAGGCGGTCTTGAGCCGGTCGTGCCACGGGTCCAGGTAGGCGCCGGTCTCGCGGCGCAGGTACGCCTCGATCGGCTCCACGTTGTAGCCGAGCTCCTGGGCGTAGGCCACGGTGTGCGTCTGGTACCAGGCAGGTCCCGTCGGCCGGGAGCCGTCCGGAGTGAACGGCGAGGGCAGACGCGGGTCCACCTCGACGTGGGACAGGTCGACCAGCCAGTGTGAGGTCTCACCGATGTTGCGGTGGTTACATGTCTCTGACGTGGTCTGCCGTAGATAAATTGCGACGACCCGTGGAGCGTATACGGGCCTTGTGACCTGCGGTTCTGCAGGTTAGATGAGACTGCCGTAGATTGCGTGAGAACGCCTACTACGGGCGGGTTACCGGAAGGGTGTCGGGAACTGTTCGTGCTGCAGTTCGGACGGCTACGCCGCCTGGTGGCAGATACGTGAGCAGGTGGTCTCCTGAACTGGATGCCGATGCGAACGCTCACTGCTCCAAGAAACTTGCGGTGTCCGGGGTGCCCTCTCGGCACCGTATATCGTGGCTGGTCGCTGCTTCATACCAGATGTCGTCGTTGAGGTACTCGGGTAGGCCTTGGTGGAAGCGTTGCGCCCACTCCCGTGCCGTCTGGTGGATGGCCCTCATGCCGTCCCCGGGGATCAGGTGTTTAAGGCCTGGGCTGTTCCTGCGGTAAGCCCGGTAAAGGACGGCGAGAGGGCTAGTGTTGGTGGGGTAGCCGTACCGGTGGCTGTGCTGCATGCCCAAGGGACCTTGGCCCCGCACGGCGTGGACGACTGCTCGCCACTGTGCGCTGTCTGTGTCGAATGAGTCCTTGCTCCAGGCAACCGGTACGTGATCGCAGTGGATCTCCCCGACGATCCGGCCCATGCCGGCGGGGAGTTCGCTGGGGTACTCCGTGCGTGGGTCACCGGAGTCGTCATGCCAAGTGAACAGGCTTTTGTCGCGGACGAGGATCTTCCTGCCGTGACTGTAGAAGTCGATGCCATAGTCGGTGGTGTGGAGGTACCGCTGGATGCCCACCCAGCCCCACACTCGCTGAAGGAGCGGAGCGAGGCTATGGCCGTGACACTCGGCGCAGCGCTCGGCATCCAGGGCGCTGTCGTGCCCGCAGTCCACGCAGTTGTGCACGGTGGCCACAGTCACATTGATGGGCAGCTTGGTCGGGACTGTACCATCGCGACGGACAACTGACCGGTTGTCACCCCAGATACACGGCAGACGGGGCCTGACTGTACGACCGTTGATGGTGAGATGCAGATGGTTCTCACGAATCGGGTAACTGTAGATGTCACCAAGCTTGACGCCTAGGCGGCGCTGTTGCGCGGCGGACCAGGGTTCGCGCAACCGGGAAATGGTGATGTGGGTGCCGTGTTCCGTCGGCTGTACCTTGGGCTCGGTGCTCACCGGCACGCGCCACTCCGCGCCGCGCACCAAGGACCCCAAATCGAGAGTGAGAACGGTCCAGTCTGCTGCCTCAGGGCGGGCGGTGCGCACGGTGATGTGCGACCCCAAACGGCTGGTGACAACGCTGAAGCCGAGCCCCAGAGTGGGGTAGCGGGGTGCTCTGCCGCTCCGGCCGAGGCGTACCGCTTCAAGAAGCGTTTTCTCGTCCATGCCTGGGCCACGGTCAGAGATCGTTACAGCACTTTGATCAGGATGGCTGCTATCGGAGAAGTTGATCGACACGGGCAGCGGACCGGTCCGACCCGTTGGAGGGTTGTCATAGGCCGATCCATGCGCAGCGACCGCGTTATCCACGAGTTCCGCGAAGCAGCTCCAGCCGGACATGGGCAGGTCGGATAGCGCCCTCAGCAGCTGCGGAGAGGGCGCCACGTGCACAATCTGTCGCTGAGGAGTGTGTCGGTTGCGTTCTGCTCTGTCCCATGCCGCACCCCAGGATGCCTCGGCGTTCTCACCGACTCCCAGCACACGGACGAAGGAGAGCACGATGTCCTTGCGCAGGCGGGTCTTTCCGCGCATGGTCTCGTTCAGTGTGGTCCTGGGCAAGATGCCCGGCCCCGCACGGTCCTGAAGCTTCCGCAGGCTCGGACTGCCGTGTGCGGCGTGCAAAACCCACATGGCCTGCCGCAGTTGTGCGAAGGTGTTGATCTCCTCTACACGGACCTGTTCCGCTGCCGACGTGTCGGCCGTTCCAGGGCTGTGCGCCTGCTGCCAAAGCGCACGGGCCTCGTCCACGCTGGCTCCACATGCACGTGCGAACGCTTCCACGACTGGCAACGGCGTGCGCCAACCGTTCGCGGCCCGATGCAACCGGGAGCTGCTCACGCCCGCCTCCTGCGCCAGCTCCGCATAGGTGAGTCCGGCGAGGCGGCGCGCGCGGCGAAGCCACCGTGCCACCTCACCCATCTCTACGGCATGCACACGGAGTTCCTGCTCGTGACGCCCCATCAGGTTCTCGTCAGGCGTGTCGGCCGTCGGTGCGCCACGCCTGGAGCGCGGCAAGGCTGATGGCTGTCATCACCTCGACCACGAGAGCGGCCAACATGTCCCGCCAGGGCAACGCCACGCTGGACAATGCGACCAGGATGATCAACACGGCAATGACGACCGTGCTTCCCCGGGCCGGCTCAGGTTCGGGCCGACCGACCCCAACACAGGAAAGGGTTCCGCTCATAGCTGTCAACACTTCCTTTGCGCTTTGGACTTGAGTGCTCCATGCGCCGGCAGGTTTGGGGCCTGCTCGGCGCAGCACGCTCCTTGGATGGTGCCGCATCCAGTGGACGCGCGCCCAACCGGAATCCCATCGTCCTGGGTTTGTCCCAGCACTGTCCCGATCGCGAATGGATTGTTGTTGATGCTGGTCGGGGCATGCTGAGAGACGCTGGGGCGGCAAGCAGTTGAGGGATGTTGCAGCTCCGTCCGGACTTTGAGTTGCGTGCCTGGCGCTCATCGGCCAGCCTGTTGAGCAGGATCCTGCGCGCTTTGGATGACAGGGACCGCGGCTCGGGGCGCATTTGGGGTGCACTCCGGGCAATTGGGCTGAATTTCCTGGCATACCGCTCGGAGGCAGCCCGCCCCATCTGCTGTTCGCGTTGAGCGGCACGTGGGCCGTGCCCCGCCAGCGTTGCCGGATGCCCCGACCAGGCGAGAACGGCTCACCTAGGCAGTTCGTTTGGATCGGTTGGTCGTTGGTCTGGGTGTGTCGTTGACTGATGCGCAGTAGGCGCGGATCGAGCCGTTGCTCCCTGACCGGACCCCGAATCGGGGTGGCCGCTGGCGGGACCATCGCGAGGTGATCGACGCGATCGCCTACGAGTTTCAGACCGGCACGCAGTGGGTCCACCTGCCGGGGAAGTACGACAACTGGCGAGGCGTTTACAACCGGCTGCGGATGTGGGCCGTGAACTGCACCTGGGAGCGGGTGTTCACCACTCTGGTGGCCCAGGCCGACGCGGACGAGGACTTCGGCCGGGCCTCTCGGTGGACTGCACGCCCGTGCGGGCCCACCAGCACGCGGCCAGGGCCCGCAAAAAGGGGTCCCGGCCACCTCGCCGCCGATACCCGTTGCTTGCCCCTCGCGATCGTCCTCACCGCCGGACAGGCCGGTGATGCACCCGCCTTCACGCATGTCATGGTCCGCCTGCGCGTTCCCCGTTGGCGAGGACGACTTCGCACCGGGCCGGATGTGGTTCTGGCCGACGAGGCGTAGTCCTCCCGCGCGATCCGCGAGCACCTGCGCAAGCGCGGCATCCGGGCAGTGATCCCCGTTCCGGCGGACCAGCGCAGCCACCGTCTCCGTCGGGGCAGCCGGAACGACAGGCCGCCGGCCTTCACCGCGAGACCTACAAGCAGCGCAACACCGTCGAGCTGTGCATCAACCGCCTGAAACAGTGGCGAGGCATCGCCACCCGCTACGAGAAGACCGCCACCATCTACCTGGCCGGACATCACGTCGCAGGCATCTTCCTCTGGTCCGCCCGCTGGTCCAAACGAAAGACCCTAGCGCAGCGCCATGAGCGGCAGAGCGTCCTCCGGCCGTACGAAGACCACCATGTGACGTGCGCGGGTGATGGCGACGCGGAGCAGGCGGCGATTAGCACGGATGCGTTCGGCGTCCCAGTCCTGGTCTAGCAGGCGACTGTGATATGTGCCCTCGACGATGACCACCCAGTCGAACTCGTCGCCCTTTGAGCGGTACATGCCCATCAGATTGACGTGGCGGTACTCTGTTCGGGCGCGGCCAGCTGGTCGTGGCCAGGGCGCGGCGTACAGCGGCGGCCGCTTGAGTGGGAGGCCGTGTGCCTGACTTCCCTGCCCCGAGTTCGACGGGAGTTCGTATCGCCGGTGACCGGTACCAGTGGCTGGTCGCGTGGCAGGGCTGTGTCACGGCGGTGCGTGATGAGGCACTGCGCGTGCCGAACCCGGTGGTGGCGGTGGGTGTTGAGGTAGACGGTGTGGGAAATGTGGACGACGTCGTCTTGTACCGTCAGCAGCCGCCGCACACCTACATGCAGGTCAAGTATGCCGCAGACAGTTCCTCGCCCGTCAATGAGGAGTACTTGCTCAAGCCGAGCGACCAGGGTGGACCGTCGATCCTGCGCAAGGTGGCGCAGGCCTGGCAGCAACTTGCCGGGGACGGCACTCCGGTCGATCTTGTCCTGATGAGCAACCGGTCCCCAGACGCCGGGGATCCGCTGATTTCACTGCGGGATTCCCGCACCCAGTTGCTCGTGCCGAAGGCAGCGCAGCAGGGACCGCGATCGAAGAAGGGGCAGGCGCGCAGTCGTTGGGCCGCCGGTATCGGGCTGAGCGAGGACGAGCTGCTGGATTTGCTGGAGGCGCTGCGCTTCGACCTGTCACGGGATGTGATGCGCCTGCATGAGCATCTGCAGATGATGATGTTCGCCGCCGGGCTGCAGTTCGACGAGAAGGCCATGCATGCCGGCACGGACTGGGTAGCCCGCCAAGTTGCCGATGGTCGGCGCAGGTTGTCCCTGGCAGATATCAGGGGGGCGATCCGGTCTCAGTGTCTGGAGGCCGGCTCGTCACGAGCGGTGCTTTCCGTCGCGACGTTGAAACCGGACCCGATGGCAGAGGATGCCGACTACGCGGTGGACTGGGCGGACCGATTCGAGGGCGCCTCGCCGTACGTGAAGCGGCGTCCGCTTGCCCCGGCGTCCTGGGCGCAGCTGCAGGCGGACATCGAAGCGGCACCGCTTCGGATGCCACCGGGCACGACGTCTATCGCAGTCACTGGCAGTCTGCGTCTCGCGCCTGCTTTCGTGGTCGGTGCGGCTTTCCGCATGGTGACCGGAACCGACTTGGCCGTGGCACAGCGCGGACAGGTGTGGTCGTCCGCTGCCGCGTATGACGCTGTGCTGGCCCCCGACGTCCATGAGCACGCTCTCGGTCTTGGGCCGGACCTCGCCGTGGCCATAGCGGTCGCCGTCGATCCCACCAAGGACGTGCTCGACTTCCTGCAGGAGCAGCAGGTGCCCGTCTCCCGGCTGCTGGTGCTGCGCCCGCCTGGTGGTGCGAAGGACAACTCCATCCCGGATGCGGCAACGGCCAGCGCCCTGGCCGTCGGTATCCGGGATCTGCTGCGTCGTGCCTGCCGCGCGCATCCGGCGATCCACCTCTTCCAGGCCGGTCCGATGGGCTTGGCTCTGCTGCTGGGCAACCGTTGGAACCGCCTGCGCCCCACCACCGTGTACGAGGACGTCAACGCGCAGCAGGTCTATGAGAAGGCGTTTGTCGTCGACGCGTAGCCCTCAACCCATCTTCTCCATGACCAGGCCATCGAGGGTGGACCGTCTCAATGCCCCTCGTGTCAGTTCGGGGGCAACGTGGTGTGGGAGGCCATCCAGTCCAGTCATGGTGATCGGGGGCCGCGAACAAACGGAAGCCTCTCCGCCGCAGCAGTGCCGGTGAGCCGCCGAAGGGGATCAGAGACGAACGCGAAGATCAATTGCGGCTGGCCGAGGAGCGTTGTCAGTGGGGGGCCGTACCGTACGAACGAGCAGCCATCGAGCGTCCGTTTTCGGTTGCGCCCCGCAGAGGGCCGCGGCCGGGACCGCGCAACGGGCTGAACAGCGAGCCCGAGGAGGCGCACTGCATGAGGATCGACGAGGCGTTTGACGCGCTGCAGAAGACCGTTGATGAGGACATCGAGAAAACGCGGCTGGCCCGCGGGCGCCGGGATCTGTTCAAGGAGGCGCTGCTGAATGAGCCCGACGTCCTCGAGACGTTCGGATCCGGCTCGTTGAGCCGCAGCACGCAGCTCAAGCCTATTCACGACGTCGACATCGTGGTTGTTTACGACCGGGACGAGCACCCCGAGTGGGGGAGCAGCGGGCCGAGCGCGGAGGAGGCCCTCGAACACATCCGCTTCCAGGTCAACCGGCTGCTGAGCCAGAGCAAAGGCACCCACGCCACCGTGGTGCGGCACACCCTGCTGCGCAACCACGCCGTCAAGTGCTTCCTCGATGACCCCGACGACCCGGAGGCGTTCACCGTCGATGTGATGACCGCGCTACGACAGCCTGATAACTCGCTGCTCATCCCCGAGAAACTCAGCGCTCGGTGGGTGCCAGCGAACCCCGAGTACCTCATCGCCTTGGTCGCCGAACATCAGCGTTCCTGGTCGTACTTCCGGCCGCTGGTCAGGCTGCTCAAGCAGTGGCGGCTCGACGCGCCGGTCGAGGGACGCGTCAAGTCTCTCGTCATGGAGGTCCTCGCCCTGCAGTGCCTGCCCACGTCCGGAAACCGCTCCCAGGGGTTGAAGACGTTCTTTACCGCTGCCGCGACCCGGGTCAACGAGGGCGTGTGGGACCCGGCTGGTCTGTGCGGTGAGATCCAGCCCGACCTGGACCGCCAGGGCCTGTCGGCCGCGTTCGCCAAGGCCGCGGACCTGGCGGACCAGGCCTGCGCGGCAGCGGCCGAAGGCGGCACCGACGAGGCGCTGCGGCTGTGGCAGGAGATCTTCGGCGAGGACTTCCCGGCGCCCGCCCGTGCCCCCAAGAGCACCTCGCTGATCGGCGCTCCCGCGCTCATCACCCCCCGCCCCATCAAGGACGCACCCCAGGGATGATGACGACCACACCTGCCCGCAGCACCCGTATTCCCATCACCTGGTGGGAGTGCGAACCGCGCCGGCTGCGACGAGATCAGGAGGAGATCCCCGCCCGTTTCCCCCGCCTCGTCTTCAGCGACGAGGGAGCAGGAAGCTGGGAGGGCATGCTGCCCCGCTGGCCGTTCGACCGGCCCGAGCCCGCCCACCTCACCGACGGGATCGGCGAGCACGGCCTCCGGCTGCGCCTGGAATACGGCCACGCCTACCCTATGGTGGCCCCCCGGATCTTGCCCCTGGACCCGCTGCCCGAGCCGTGGGAGTGGACCCAGCACCGCTGGCACGTCAACGGCGACGCCAGCCTGTGCCTCCTGCGCGACGACATATGGACGGGCCGCGAGTCGGTTGTCGACCTGCTACTGAAGGCCGCCGGGTGGCGGATCGAGTACGCCCTGATGAAGCACCAGACGATCGAGGTCATGACTGGCAGCGGCATCGTCACCGACCACTGCTTCGACCACTTCCTGGCCCAGCCCCCGACACCCGAGGACGCCAGCGGGCATCGTGCGCCGGACACCGCCGACCAGGGCGGTGCCGCGTGCTGATCCTCATCCCGCAGGGCGCTGCGAGCAGACTTCGGGCCTCGGGTTCGTGGGGCCGACTATCGTTGCGCATCAGCCGGCCCGATGACCTTGTCGTCGTGAGCGGCATCTCCGACGGAGCGGAGGGATCCATCATCTCGGTGGATCCCGCACCCGGAAACCGGCTGCTGGCGGGCTGTGACGCCCTTCCCACCGGTTACTGGTACCGCGCCACCGGTGAACTGCACGCGCTCTGGCATCTACTGCGAGTACGGCGCGGCACATCTTTGAAGCTTGATGCGTTCAAGGAAGCCGTGCCCAGTGGTTTCAAGACGCCGGGGGACGGCGGCTACGTGGCCATCACCCACGCCCCCGGCGTGAAGGACACGTTTCCCGAAAGCGGTCTGCCCGACCTCCTCGCCTGGCACGTCACCCGCGCGGGCATTCAGCCACTCGAGGTGTCGGTCGAACCCGAAGCCACCGGAATCGTGCAGCTCAAGGGACACTGGCCCGTCGAAGACCTCCACAACACCCGCGTCATGTTGATCGGTGCGGGGAGTATCGGATCGGCCACCGCGCACGCGCTGGCCGGCTACGGCGTCGGCCACCTCACCCTCGTCGATCCAGATCGCCTCCAATGGCACAACCTCGTCCGGCACACCAGCTCCCGCAGGCACATCGGCCGCACCAAGGTCACCGCGCTGTCCGAGGAACTCACCCAGCTGCGCCCAGACACACGGGTAGCCCCCTTGGCGCTGGACGTCATCGAGCACGCCAACCAGATCCGTGCCCTCCTCACGGACACCCACCTTGTCGTGTGCGCGGCCGACGGGGTGGCCGCACGCCGCGTTACCGGCCACCTGGCCCGCCGCGCGGGCCTCACCGCCGTCCTCGCCTGCATCCTGCAGGACGGAGCCCTCGGCGAGATCCTTCGACTGCGCCCCTGGCCCCAGCACGGCTGCCTGACCTGCCGACGCCAAAGCCTCGCCGAAGCCGGTGGCCTCGACCCCGAGCCCGCCTTGGACGCCGGCTACGGCACCGGCACCCGGCACCGGCCGATGACCGCTGTTGGACCCGACCTCCACCTCGTCGCCTACCTCGCGGCGAAAACCGCCGTCGCCACCCTCCTCGAGCGCGCCGGACACCCCGACCAGCGCCTGCCGGGAGAGCACGCCTTGGTCGGACTGCGCCGCCAACCCGGATGGGCCCCGCCCTTCGACCTCAACCGCACCGCCGAATTGCGCTGGCTTCCCCCCACCCCGCCCAGGCCCGGTTGCCCCACCTGCGAAGCGCCATGACCACAGAGCCCGTGACCGCCGTGCACCGGTGCAGCCGCTTCGGACAGCGCGTAAAAGGCTAAGCGGCTGGTGCCGTCGATGCGATCGACAACCCGGATTTAGGCACCGTCTCATTTGGTGAGTCTGCGGTAGCAGATGAAGGTGCAGGCGATGCTGGTGAAGGCAAGGAAGTGCTCGGCTTTGCGCTCGTAGC
>NZ_JBEZUP010000047.1:0-54193 GCF_040636485.1 Streptomyces sp. NPDC038707 | reverse complement strand
GGTTCGGCCGCGCGTGGGCACGGACTCCCACCCGGACGTCGGCGGCGCCGGGGCCTTGGGCCACAGCTCGAACCAGACCGTCTTGCGGCCCTCCCCGACGTGGGCTCCATGGCTGGAGGCCAGCTCCTCGACCACGGCAAGGCCCCGCCCCGTACCGGCATACGGCCTGGGCTCCCGCGGCACGAGCGGGCGGTCCGGGCGCGCGTCGCCGACTCGCACCCGCACTTGTCCCTCGTGTGACCAGATCCGCACCTCCACCTCGGTTCGCGCGTGCAGCACCGCATTGGTCACCAGCTCACTGGTCAGCAGCTCGGCGGTGTCCGCCACCTCCGGCGCGACACCACGCAACGCGGACCGCACGAACCGCCGGGCCAGCGGTGCACTGCGCGTCTCCGGAGGAAAACACGGTGAGAGGACGCCGGATGGGCTAGAGCTGTTCATGGCACCATCAATCCCTCTGAGGGGCGCAAATCTAACTTGCCCGTGCGGTGTGATCCACCGGTGTGGGGGCGTCTCCCGCCCCACTGCCGCGACGGTGTTCGCGACAAGGGGGGCGAGCCGGCCGCTGGTGCGGTTGTGGGTGACGACGTCGGTGATGTCAGGTCGTGGGCGCGTGAACCGGGTCCGGTGCGCGGGCTGTTCGCGCACGCCCCGGCAGGCCGGAGCCGTGTGACGCGGCTCGGCGACACGGCGCACGTGACCGTCGGCGGCTGCGGCTCAGGCCCGCCTGAGCGCCGCCTCGGCAGCGGCGGCGAAGTCGTCGACGTCCTCCTCCGTGGTGTCGTAGGAGCACATCAGCCGTACCTCGCCGCGGCTTTCGTCATTGAGGTAGAGCGTGTAGCGGTCCGCAAGGCGGGCGCGGGCCGCCCGAGGCAGCGTCGCGAACACCGCGTTGGACTCGACCGGACGGCTGACCGCCACTCCCTCCACACGGGACAGGTGGATTCCCAGCCGTGTGGCCATGGCGTTCGCGCGCCTCGCGTTCCGCTCCCACAGGTCCCCGTCGAGGAGCGCCTCGAACTGGACGGAGAGGAAACGCATTTTGGAGGCGAGCTGCGCGGAGCGTTTGCGCAGGTACGGCATGCCCGACACCCGGGACGGGTGCAGGGCCACCACGCATTCCCCGAACAGCAGTCCGTTCTTCGTGCCGCCGAAGGACAGGATGTCGACCCCCGCGTCCGTCGTGCAGGCGGACAGGGGGACTCCCAGGGACACCGCCGCGTTCGCGAGGCGCGCGCCGTCCATGTGCACGGCGAGGCCATGGGCGTGCGCACGGGCGGTCAGGTCACGGATCTCCGCGGGGGTGTAGCAGGTACCCAGTTCCGTGGCCTGGGCCAGGGAAAGGGTCCGGGGCGGGGCGGAGTGCACGTCGTTCGCCTCCGCCACCGTCCTGTCGATCGCTTCCGGGCTCAGTTTGCCGTCCACGGCGGGCACGCCGAGCAGCTTCAGCCCCGCCATGTGCTCCGGACCACCCCCCTCGTCCTCGTTCAGGTGGGCCTGCTCGGCGCAGATCACCGCTCCCCAGCGGCTGGTGACGGCCTGCAGCGCGATGATGTTGGCTCCGGTTCCGTTGAAGACGGCGAACACCTGTGCGTCGGGCCCGAAGTGACGGCGGAAGGTGTCCTCCAGGTGAGCCGTGTAGCGGTCCATGCCGTAGGCCTGCTGATGACCGCCGTTGGCCACGTGGAGCGCGGAGAGGATCTCCGGGTGGGCACCTGAGCAGTTGTCGCTGGTGAAATCCCGCCGTCCGGGGTCGTGGCGCCGGACGGCGGCACCGACGGGCGGCGTGGACGGCACCGGACGCGTCACGGGGGACGCCGGAGGCCGTAGCCGCGGCGGTGCCCCCTCCCTTCAACCCCCGGCGACATAGGACCAGTACGGTTCGACGAGCACCCCCAGCTGCCGGGCGGTGTGGAGGACGCGGTCCGGTTCCTCTCCCCGGTCGAGGCCGTACTCGAGCACCCGGAGAGTTCCCTCGGCGACCTCGGGCGGCGGCCGGTCGCCCCAGCTCTCCATGTAGGTGAGGACGGGACGGGGGACGTCCGGCAGCCGGCGTGCGGCGGAGACGAGGCCGGAGAAGAGGGTGCACCAGGTGGACAGGTCCGTGTGGAGGTAGAGGGCGGCTTCGGCGGGGCCTGCCTGGGTGCCCATCCAGGTGAGGTCGCGCACGACTCGGAAGAGACCCTGGTCGACCGGTACCGGCGGGATGTCGCCACCGGTGAGGCCGACGGACGAGGCGGCTTCGCGCAGCAGCCCGCGAGCGGTGGCGATGGTGTGCAGGGCGAAGGAGAACAGGGTGGCCGGGATCTCGTGGCGGTGCCGGGACACCAGCAGCGCGTACGTGGAGAGTTCGGCTTCCTGGCACTGGTACTCGGCGAGCACGATGCGCTTGAAGTGTTCGGTGTCTATCTCCCCGGTGCGGGCGAGTTCGACGAGCCGGTTCCCGCTGACGAACCGTTCGACATCCGGTTTCATCGCTTCGATGAGTTGTTCGGCCTTCATGTGATCTCCCGTGTTCGATCGGTGGGATGAGGGGCGGGGCGCCACCGGGCGCGGAGCCTCCGGGACGGGGCCGGACGGTCCGGTGACCATCCGGCCCCGCTGGAAGACGTACCGGCTGCGGCCGGTGGCGGTGATGTCCTCGAACGGGTCGCCTTCGAGAGCGACGAGGTCGGCCGTGGCGCCGGGGGTGATCGTGCCCAGGTCGGGGCGGTCGAGAAGGTCCGCGGCGACGCAGGTGGCCGCCCTCAGGGCACGCAGGGCGGTGTATCCGTGGGCGAGCATGGTGGGGAACTCGCGCCAGTTCTCCGCGTGGGGGAACATCCCGGCGTCGGTGCCGAAGGCCGTCTTCACGTTCGTCCGGGCGGGACGCAGCAGTCCTTCGCGCAGTGCCTGGGCGTGTGCCCGGTAGTTGGCGCGGACGGTCGCCGTGGAGCCGTCCCAGAAGTCGTCGTCGTCCAGCCGGTCGAGGAAGTACGTCTGGGCGTACTGGGTCGGCACCAGGAACACACCGGCCTCCTCCATCACCCGGTAGGTCGGCGCGGTGGCGAAGCAGCCGTGTTCCACACTGCGCACTCCGGCCTCGACGGCGCGCAGGATGGCACGGTCGGTGAAGAGGTGCGCCGCGCAGGGAAGTCCCAGATCGCCGGCGGTGGAGACGATGGCGTGCATCTCCGTGCTCGAGTACGAGGTGCTGGTGGGGCTGTCCACGGGTGAGGAGAAACCGCCACCGCCCGCGAACTTGATCCAGTCGGCGCCGGCCCGGGACTGCTCGCGCACCGCGCGGCGCAGCCCTTCGACGCCTTCGGCCAGTGTGCCGATCTGGTGCCCGTACCGCAGCGCGAGGTCGGGCTGTTTGTCCCCGTGGCCTCCGCGGGGCGACAGGATGTTGGGCGCCGCCAGAATGCGAGGTCCCTCGACGAGGCCGTCCTCGACCGCCCGGCGCAAGGACACGTTCAGAGGCAGGTGGGCGCTGCCCAGGTCCCGTACGGTGGTGAAGCCGCGGTGCAGCAGTGCGCGCAGGACGGGCACCGCGGTGAGGGTCTGGTAGGCGGCGGGTGCCGTCTCCGCGGCTTCGTCCAGGAGGTGGACGTGGCAGTCGATGAACCCGGGCAGGAGGGTGCAGCCGGGCATCTCGACGACGTCCGTCTCCGGGCCGGCCGGGAGGTCGTGTCCGATCTCGGCGATCCGGCCGTCGTGTACGAGGACGGACAGGCCGTCCACCGGTGTGTCCGCGACCGCGTCCCACACGCGGTCGGGCCGCAGCAGCAGGTCTCTGACGGGGGGTGCGTGCATGGATACCTCCGGGACGGCGGTGCGGGGGCGGGTCGGGCGGGCGGGGACCGGCCACTGTGGGCAGGGCACCTCGAGTGCCTGGCGGTGTCCTTGGTCAGGAAACGGTGAGCGGTGTGTACCGGGGGTCGTCCCACAGGTCGCCGGGTCCGGGGTTGCCCGGTTCCGGCCGGGCGCCGAGTTGCCGCAGGACTCCCCAGGCGGCGTTCAGGCCGGAGGCGAGCGCGTGGTCGAGCCAGCCCGGGGACCACGAGGTGTCGTCACCGGCCAGGAAGAGGGCGTTCGGCGGTTCTCCCGGTACGGCCGCCGTGCCGTTGAAGTCCTTCATGAAGTGGGCGAACAGATCACGTTGGTAGGGGTGGTCGCCCGGACACGAGAAGCGGCTCAGACCGCGGAAGTTGCGTTTGTCCTCCCACGACACCGTCACCGTCGCCGCCGTGTCGGTGTGGGCGCGCAGCTCGTCCGCCACCTCGGGGTGGATGGCGGCGAGATCGCGGACGAAGAGGGCGAGACGTTCCTCCGGGGCGGAGGGTGCCACCTTCATGGCGTCCTGCGCCCAGGTGAAGCTGAGGTCCACCACACCGCGCCGGCCCCCGGGTCCGCGCGGTGGGCCGTAGTCCACGGTGTAGGCGGCCCTCGGCAGCCGGTCGGTGAGGGTGACCCCGTCCATGGACGTTCCCTCCCAGAAGGGACTGTCCACCACGAGCGCGGTCTTGGAGGACTGCCAGTAGTGCAGCCGGCGGATGGCCCGCCACAGGCGCGGGCCGAGCGCGGGGGTGTGAGCGGCGGTGGAACGCACCTCGACGCCGGTCTCCAGCAGACGCAGCTGGGGGGTGAACACGGCGGCCGCGTACCGTTCGCTGCGCCCGTCCTCGCTGTGCACCACGACCCCGCGAGCGGCGTCCGGTTCGACGTCGATCGCGCGCACCGCGGGACGCAACGCACCCTCGTTGGCGGCCTCCAGGCTGTGGGTACGCCCGTCGGGGCCGGTGGTGCGGTGTGCCCAGAAGCCCTCGGCCAGGCGGCTGACGCCGTCCGGCGCGTACAGCAGTCCGCTTCCCTCGGTGCACAGCAGCAGGCGCAGGATCTCGATCACGCTGAGCTCGAAGAAGGAGTCCCAGACCGCGGGTCCTATCCCGGCGGTGCCCAGCAGTCGTGCCTGGTCATGGCTCAGGTCCGCGCCTTCCGGGTCGCGCAGGAAGCGGTAGAAGGACCACCTCTCGAACCTGGTCAGCACCGTGCGCCAGCGGCGGCGCACCGCGGTGAGGTCACGGGCGGCGAGGTCTCGCTGGATCTGGAGGAAACCGATGCGGGCAAGCGCCTGCTGCCAGTGTGTGTGCGCCTCGCGGAACTCCTCGTGGAGGTCGTACAGGTCCTCCAGGCTCCTCGCCGGGTACTGCCGGCCGTCGACGTCGAGCACGGTCAACGGCGTGGGAGCCGCGTAGTTGTCACGGAAGGGTTCCAGCCGTACGCCGAACGTGTGACCGTACTGGCGCAGCAGCCGTGCCGATTCGGGGAACCGCAGGCAGCCCAGTTCCACGACGGCGCTGTCCGCCTCGTCGAGTCGCCGGCTGTACATGCGGCCGCCCAGACGCCGGCCCCCCGGCCCGTCCTGGCTCCGTTCGGCCTCGTACACGACGGGCCGGCAGCCAGCTCGCAGCAGCTCGTAGGCGGCCGCCAGTCCGCTGCCGCCCGCTCCGATCACGGCGACGCGCGCGCCCGCGGTCCTCTCGGGCAGCCGTCCCATGCGTCGGCCGCCACCGACGTGCGCGGCGTAGTCGAAGGGGAAGTCGACCTGCAAGTCGCTGGCGGGCGGGGGTGTGCCGGGGCTCATCGCTGACTCCGTCGGGGAAGGGCGGGAAGGTTCCAGGTGTGCACGGGGCGGGCTGCCTCGGCGAGCCGGGCGTAGCGCACCGTCAGCTCCTCGAGGAGCGGGTCGGGCCGGCCGGCACCGGTGACGCGTGCGCCCCTGTCACCGGTCCGTCCGGCCTGACCGGCCGTCCGCATCGCGATGGCGCCTCCCGGTGCGGGCGGGATCACGTCTCGTTCCGGTGCCGTGGCGGTGAGCCCGGCCGTCTCCCGGTCGGTGTTCGGGGCGCGCTGCTCCCGTCGGCTCAGTGCCTCCAGTGTCCGCTGCTGCCACCACGCCCCGGTACGGCCCGACGCCGTCCGGCGGTCCAGCAGGTCCAGCACGGCATCCGCCTCGGCGGCGTCCACCCCGGCCCTGACCAGTCCTTCCCGTGCCTGCGGCAGCAGCTCTTCCACCAGGGCGCCCGCCTCGTGTCTCCGGGGCGCCGAGCCGGGTGAGGGCCACCACAGGCTCGCCCGCAGACCGTCACGCGCGGCCCGGTAGAAGTTCTCCCTGGCGTGGGAGAAGGGAAGCTCCCCGGCCACATCGCGGCCCTCGGCGGCCAGGGAGAGGGTGAGACCGACGAGGAACGCCGTGTTCGCCGCCATGTCGAGCGGGGTCGGCCCGGAGGGGAGTGCCCTGAATTCGATCCGCAGGTGTCCGACCGGGTCGTACACCGGCCGGTTCCACGGCCACACGGTGCTCACGTGCAGGCGCAGTTCCTCCAGCGAGGGGCAGCCGTCCGGCGAGACGTCTACGTCCTCGGCCGGGGGAACCGCCGGAAGCAGGACGTCGTAGCCGCGTACGGCTTCCTCGAACGCCGCGAGCGGACCACCCCGCAGCCAGGCGTGCCCGAAACCGACCCGCGGCCGTGAAGTCCCGCGGCAGCTCGCACCACGCTCCCCGAAGCCTTGTTCGTACACCGCGATACGGGCTTCCTGCCAGCCGCGCCGGCCCAGCGGGAAGGGCGAATTGCCCGCGGCGGCCAGAGCCGGTCCGGTGGCGAGCTGGGCGGCGTTGTACGTGGGGCAGAAGAGGTCCGGGGCCACGGTCAGGTGCACCTGCCAGGAACAGGCCGCGCCCTGGACCGCCACGGACTCGGCCCGCAGCAGTCCCTGCTCGCCGTCCCCCACGCACAGCGGGAACGGTGCGGGACGCCGCCGGGCCCAGGCGCGTTCCAGCGCGTGGTAGCGCGGCAGGTCGGTCAGCGCCCGTGCCGTCAGGTCGGCCGGTATCAGCGTGGGCAGCGTCCCGATCGGTACCGCCCGGGCGCCGTGGCGCGGCAGCGACCAGGCGGTGATCCGCGCCAGCGTCCGGGCTGCCTGCGCGGCCAGCTCCGTGAACGGACGCCCCCGCAGAGGAACCGGCTCCAGGTTGGCCTCGAGGTTGAAGCGGGCCACTTCCAGGGCGAGACCGTCGTCACCCAGTCCCTCGCGTACGGCCGCGTTCACCGGAACGGGACGGCCGTCCGGCCCGGCGAGCGACAGCTCCAGTTCGGCGCCCAACGTGCTCGGCACCTGTCCGAACCCGGGCCGGACCACCAGCTTCTCCAGCGCGGTGAGGCAGTCCGCCAGGCGGACGCGGAACCGTGCGTACTCCTCTTCCGTGAATGCCACTCGTCCGACCTCGCGGCCCATATCCACTTCCTCCCGTACGTGACCCCGCCCGACCGTGCTCGTTCCCGAGGCCCTCATCCGGCCGTGGCGACCGCCCGCCACCAGGACCGCAGCGCCGGTTCCATCCGCACCGCACTGCGCGTGATCCACTCTTCGGGTTCGTCGCACGCCCTGCCGTACTCGATGACCTCCAGGACGCCGTCCGCCACCTCCGGAGGGTTCTCGCGGTAGGCGCCGATGTACTCGATCGCGGCCTCGGGAACCTGCTTCGCCTCGCTCAGCACGTCGGCCAGAACGGCGCAGGTGTTGCACCACAGGGTGAAGTCGGTGCGTGCCACGAGAGCGGCTTCCGCCGCTCCGGCGTGCAGAGCGACCCAGGAGATGAACTCGGTGAAGCGCCGAACCGGTTCCAGGCGGGGAGCACGGCGCATCTCGTCGGGCGAGAGGCGCAGCGCGGGCGCGAGACCGTTCACCATCCGGTGCCGGGCCCGCATCAGCTCGTGCGCGACGAAGGAGAAGAACCCGCCGGGCACCTCGTGCGGGTAGCGGGCCAGCAACAGGCCGTACGCCGTGAACTCGGCCTCCTGGGACTGGAACTCGGCGAGGGCGAAGCTCCGCAGGTGCTTCTCCTCGATCATCCCCTCGCGGGCGAGGGAAAGGAACTCGTTGGCACTCAGGTGCTCGGGGAGGTTGATTCCCACGGTGTCGATGAACTCGGTGGCAGGCATGGAGGGGACTCCTCGGATCAGGGACGACATGTCGTGACGGGCGTGGGTCGCGTCAGGCACGACGCCGGCCGTCCGGGCCGCGAGCGGAGACCGACGAGCCGCGACGGTCCGCGGCCCCGCCGAAGCCCGGCGGCGGTCCGTACACCGCGTCGCGGGCCGCCGTCCGGCGGGCGCGGTGCACACCGCCGGGCCTCGCTCCCGTATGTCCCGCACCGCTCACCTGTTCTTGCATGGTCATGGCCGGTACTCCGTTCCGGACGCTCCGTCACGCCGACGGGGAGAGGGCGAAAGGGCACCCGCCGCTTCCCTGCAGAGGCCATGCCGACATGTCACCCACGCCCCATCGGCCCCGGCACCCAGGCGGAGCGCCGGGCGGCACTCCTTCGGACCCTGTACCGGCTCCCCGGGGGCGTGCGGCGCACACCCGCACGGTGCCGATGAAGCGTGAACGCGTTGAACGCGCGCCCCGCGTCAGCCCCCGCGCGGCCCCCTCACCCGTACGGCTCCCCACACCGCGCGGTCGTCTGTCCTGCATCACAGGGTGGTCCCATGAACGATCCGCTCTTCGACCGCGTCGCCGGCCTCGCCCTGCGCGCCGCCACGACCGAGCGGGCGCGCCGCCACGCGCACGCCGGTCCGTCCGAGACCGGCCGGGCCGGGCAACCGCGCGGGGGACAGGCGGCGTCGGGGGCGGAAGGCGGAGCGGGGACCGGCTCCGACGGGCCCGCCTGACCCGCCTCGAACCCCTCGTCGGCGGACGGGGCGACGCCGGACGGGGCGACGCCGGACGCGGTCCGGTGGCCTCCGGTTCAGCGGGTGACGCGTCGATGCGGCCCTATCGGCTCCCTCGTTCGACGGCGGCGGGGAGAAGCCGCGAACCGCGCGCTCTGCCGGGGCCGCGCCGTCCGGACCCGCCCGCCGCGCACGCGGTGTTCGGGAACACGCCGGGCTTGCGGGCGCGGGCGCACCCGTGGCCCGTCGTCGCGTGGTGACGGATCGGACAGGCGTCCTTCCGCGCGCCGCTGCCGCGACGGGCCTTTTCGGAGGAGAGTCAGGGGCCGGGCGTCGTGCGGGCGAGCGCCGCGAGGCGCTGCAGCAGGTCCGCCGCCTCGGGCACCCGCCGGTACGGCGTGAGCCGCGCCCGTATCTCCCGCAGCATGAGCGAGGAACGATGGGAACGCAGGAAGCGGTGTTCCTCGCCGAAGAGCCGGCCCGTCTCGCATGCCTCGTCCACCCGCCCCTGCCCCAGCAGCACCAGTGTCAGGCGCGCTTGACCGAGTGCCCTGGTGCGGTGTTCATGGAGGGGACGCCGTGCCGCCGCGTACCGCAGGGCGTCCAGAGCGGGCTCCGTGTCTCCGAGCCGGTGGAGGGTGTGTCCCTTGCGGTAGGCGAAGCCGGCTCTCGGGTACCGGAGGAAGGGATCGTCGTGAACGACGGAGGAGCCAAGCTGCCGTTCGGCATCGTCGAGGTCCCGGTAGGCGCCGCGGCGTTCGCCTGCCAGGGCCCGCACGTAGGCCCTTTGCGCCAGGACGAACGACTGAAGGTCACCGGACTGCCCCCTGGCCGAGGTGACCGCCGCGTCGGCGAGGTCGGCCGCGTGCCGCAGCGCTGACAGACGGACCGCCTGGACGCTCATCGCCCTCAGCGTGATGGCGCGTGTCCGGCTGTCCCCGGCTCCGGCGGCGATGTCGAGGGCGATCAGGTAGTACCGTTGGGCGAGCCCCTGAAGGCCGGCGTCCGCCGACATGTCCCCCAGGACATGGACGAGTTGGGCCGCAGCCGACAGCAGCGCCCGTCGCTCGGCCGAAGGCGCGGGCTGCGCCAGCAGGCGGCCCATGTCGTCGCCGAGGTAGGAGGCCAGGGCCGCGCGGGCGTGACCGCCTCCGTAGCGCGGCCAGCCGACGGCGAACCGGGACATCACGAACCGGACCCGCTGCACGTCTGGGCCGCCGATCCCACCTCGCAGCGAGGCGGGGCCGGGGGTTTCGAGCATGTCCCGGATGTCCGTGTCCGGGACGCCGTGTTGGCGGAACACCAAGCGCGCCAGCCGCACACGGCGTACCGGATCGACGTCCGTCCTGGCCAAAGTCACCAGGCGCAGCAGGGGATCGGCGCGGTCCTCGTCCGATCCGTCGCCGGATGCCTGTGAACGGGCGCCGGCCAGGCCGGTCTCCGCAACGCTGACCAGCCGGCCGATGCCCCGGGTCAGTACCTCGGCCACGAGTTGGGGGACGGGATCACGGGGACGTGATCCCGAGAGCCAGTGAGCGACGGTGGTGCGGTCGTAGTGCAGTGTCAGGCCCTCGCCGGCCGCCAGGCGATTGACGTTTCTGGCCAGTTCCGCAGCGCTCATGCCCGCCTCGCTCAACAGGCCCCGGAGCGCGGCGTTGTCGCCATGACGGCGTGACACGACGGTCCCTCCTTCACCGCTTCTCCCAAGGGCCCGCAGGAACCCGGCCGGTCACGCCCGGCTGCCGATGTGCGCGTCAGGGTCCTCTCTCCGTCCTCGCAAAGGCGGTCGGAACGAGGAAGCCCGGCGGAACCGCGGGGTGTGCGAGCCGCCTCGAGCCGCTGGTGACGTCCCGTAGCGGCCGGGTGCGGCGCGTACGTACGAACAGGGCGCCGACCGGACCACGAGCGAGGTCGGCGCCAGAGGACGGGGTGCACGGCGACCAGGGCGGGGTCGCCGCGGGTACGTCCGGCGCGGAGGCGCCACCCGGCCCGGACGCGACATAAAAGAAATCGGCTACATCTCTTTTCTACCAGTCACTATCCGATCGGAAATCGCTTTTTCAGCCATGCACGGTCGCCTCGCTCAACAGGCCCCGCGGTTTGCTCTGGTGCGGGTCGACACCCTGCTCCCCTGAGCGAGAGGAAGCGTCGGATCCGCGACGGGTTCGGTGGGTGGTGGCGCACGGCTCTGCCACGGTGACCGGAGGCGCCACCGGGGCGTGCTCCCCGGCCGCCGCTAGTACTCCAGTCAGAAATCGTTGCCTGAGCTGCTCGGCTTCGTTTGGGGTTCCCCCGAGATGCGGGGATAGGTGACAGTAGGTCAGATGGGGCTCACGAGAGGAGCTCTGACGATGCCTGCCCCGAGGAAGTACCCGCTGGAGTTGCGTGAGCGTGCGGTGCGGATGTACCGCGCTTCCGAGCCGAAGCCCGTGATCCGCCGTTTGGCCGAAGAACTCGGCGTGCACCACGAAGCCCTGCGCAACTGGATTCGCCAGGCCGAGGCCGATGCCGGCGAGCGAGGTGACATGCTCACCACCGCCGAGCGTGAGGAACTTGCCACCCTGCGCAAGGAAAATGCCCAGCTCAAGCGTGCGAACGAGGTCCTGCGGACGGCCTCGGCTTTTTTCGCGGCCCAGCTCGACCCGACCCGGCCCAGGTGACGGCGCTCGTTGACGAACACCCGCATCTGGGGGTCGAGCCCGTACTCCGGGAACTGAACATCCCCTCCTCCACCTACTACCGGTGGCGCCGGGCCGAGACCGAGCCGTGCGAGCGGCGCCTCCGGGACGCCGAGCTGACGGGCAGGATCCGGCAGGTCCACGACGAGTCCGGCGGGATCTACGGCTCACCCCGCGTGCACGCCGTCCTCAAGCGTGAGGACGTCCACGTCGGCCGCAAGCGCGTCGAGCGGCTCATGCGCCAGGCCGGCCCCGCCGGGATCAGCCCCCGCCGGGACAGGGGCCTCACTCGCCGCGACCCGGATGCCGATCCGGCCCCTGACCTCGTGCAACGCGACTTCACCGCGAGCGGGCCGAACCGGCTGTGGGTCACCGACCTGACCATGATCCCCACCGGGGAGGGGCCGCTATGGCTGTCCGCGATCCGGGATGCGTTCTCCCGCCGGGTCGTGGCCCGGGAGACCTCCGCCCGCGCGGACGCGGACCTGGTCCTCACCTCGCTGGAGTATGCCCTGGCCAGCCGCGAAGTCGCCCCCGGCGAGCTCGTTCACCACGCCGACCACGGCTGTCAGTACACATCCGTGAAGCTCACAACACGTCTGGTCAGGGCCGGTATCCAGGCGTCCATGGGCTCGGTCGGCGACTCGTTCGACAATGCTCTCGCGGAGAACCTGTGGATGGTCGTCAAGACCGAGTGCATCCGCAGCCGCGTCTTCGCCACCAGGGCCGAAGCGAACCTCGCGCTCTTCGAGTACCTCGACGGCTTCTGCAACCCCCGCCGCATCCAGAAACGGCTCGGCTACCTCAGCCCGATCGAGTACGAGGAGAAGCACTACGCCGACCAGGCAGCGGCCGAACAAGTGAACCTGAAACCACGTCAACCCGCTCTGACCAGCTAGAGCGTGTCTCTTTGACCTGCTCGTCGGTTGATCGGATGTGTCCGTCCGGTTAGTGATCACTGATGTGATGTGGCAGCGGGTCGAGCCGCTGATGCCGGCTAATCCGGTTCGCGGTCGGCGGTGGGCCGATCACCGTCGAACCCTGGAGGCCATCGTGTGGAAGTACCGCACCGGTTCGCCCTGGCGGGACCTGCCGGGCGAACTGGGCTCGTTCCAGACCGCTCACAAACGGCTGATGCGGTGGGCCGTTGACGGCACCTGGGAGCGGATTCTCGTTGCGCTTTTGGCAGCAGCCGACGGTACTGATGACATCGGCTGGACCGTATCGGTGGACTCCACCGTCTGCCGGGCGCACCAGCACGCCGCCGGAGCCAGGAGAGAAGGTGCGCCAGGAGGGGCCGAGCCCGAAGACCACGCGCTCGGACGCTCCCGTGGCGGCCTGAGCACGAAAGTTCACCTCGCCAGCGACGACCGTGCACGCCCCTTAGCCCTCCGTGTCACCGCAGGCCAGGCAGGTGACGCCCCAGCCTTCGAGGCCGTCCTGGCTCGCATCCGTGTTCCTCGAAGCGGACCGGGAAGACCACGGACCCGACCGCACATCGTCCTGGCGGACCGTGCGTATTCGTCCCGCGCGATCCGAAGCTATCTCCGTCGGCGCGGGATCCGCGCAGTCATCCCTCAGCCCTCTGGCCAGGTCCGCCACCGCCTGCGGCGAGGCCGTACCGGCGGGCGGCCACCGGCTTTCGACGTCGAGATGTACAAGCAGCGCAACACGGTCGAGCGATGCATCAACAGGCTCAAGCAATGGCGCGGCCTGGCCTCGCGTAGTGACAAACTCGCCGTCGCCTACGAGGGCGCCCTCCACCTCGCTGCCATCCTCCTATGGGCCCGCCGATAGAGGGCTGCAGAGCATCGGTGTCAGTCACGTGCTGAGTAGTCCGCCGCCCTGCTCGGCCGGAGGTTCAGCTTGTCAGTGATCGAGAACAAGACAGCCACAACGAACGTGCATCTCAGGCCGTGATCACCCAGCCAGTCAGGGGTCTCTCCGTATTCGGCAAATGCCGCGTCAAGGCAGTCACGAATAGAGCGCGCCCGGTCGACAGGTCGAGCCTAAGTCCCCCACACAGGCGCATCCCACATCCCGCCGACTACTGACTGTATTGGATCTAGTGCACTGAGTGACTGTCTTTCTATGGTCAAAGCAACGCCAACCCCGCATCCCTGGAGGATTCGTGGCACGCTTGCGCACTCGTCTGGCCCTGCTCGGCTCGGCCGCAGCCCTCGCCGCCGGCGCTCTTGCCCCCGCGCAGTTCGCCGGGGCCCAACCCGCCGCCGCGGCCGAGACGAAGCAGTGGGTCGCCCTGGGTGACTCCTACACCGCCGGGGTGATCCGGGCCGCGGGCAACATCTTCGAAATCCCGCGCGATGGCTGCGACCGCACCGACCGCTCCTACCCCCAGGTCATCGACCGCGACCTCCGCGGTCTCTTCGAGCTGACCAACGTCAGCTGCGGCGCCGCCACCATCGAGAACGTCACCGACACACCCCAGCACCCGATCGGCCGTCACCTGCCGCCCATCTCCGAGGACCCCGACTACCCCTTCCCCCCGGTGCCTCCTCAGTCCGAGGCGGTGGGCCCCGACACCGACGTCATCACCGTCGGCGTGGGAGGAAACACCCTCGGCTTCGCCGACTTCCTCACCAAGTGCTCGAACCTGGGCGGCGAAAGCGACGGCAAGGGCACCCCGTGCAAGGACGCCCTGGCCGCCGGCATCTCGGCCCGGCTGAAGAACGTGCACCAGGAGTACGACCGGATGCTCACCGTGCTCCACGAGCGCGCCCCGCACGCGAAGATCCTGGCCGTCGGCTACCCCACGGTCATCCCCAAGGACACCTCCAAGTGCGGCTTCGGCGACCTGACGCAGTTCGGCACGATCACCCAGGGCGACCTGGACTGGCTGCGTCATGACGTCCTGGAACCCCTCAACAAGGCCATCGCGAACTCAACCGGCACCCAGGAAGCCGCCAGCTTCGTCGACCTCTACGCCGCCTCCCGCAACCACAGCGTCTGCGACGACACCAAGTGGGTCGAGGGCTTTGTCACCCTCCCCGACCAGCTGTCCTTCGTGCACCCCAACGCTCTCGGCCACCGCAACGCCGCCGACCGCGTCGAAGCAGCGATGCTGGACGCCATCAGCTGAGCTCCCGGCGACCGGCACCCCGCCAACGAACCCACAGCGAACTGGCCTCCGGCACTACCCGGAGGCCAGTTCCGCGTTCCTCAAACCCAAAGTCAGGTATGAGAGACAGGCCCTAGTCAGCCACTCCCGCACAGCGGGGGAACCTCAGCCATGGATCGTCCTAGTTCTCTGCGATGGCGGTTGCACCGATAGCGTGCCGGAAGGGACTGACATTCGGTTACGCGCGGAGGAGCGGCGCCGTTGGCGGCCTGTGGCACCGCTTTCGTCCACCGTTCGCGCCAGGGTTTCCCACGCGGCCTGCCAGTGACGGGCCGGCGTCCGGAAGGAGCGGCCGTACCGGCGGCTGCGCCGAGGGTGTTGTTGATCCCAGCCGGACACCAACACCCGGAGTCCGTGCCCCGCGCTCACCCGCTCAGACGACGTAGGCCGCGTACGTAGTTTGGGCCCATGGTGAGAAGTCAACCCAGCGCCGCTGACCGGCACTTGCTCCGCATCCTGGAACGAAACGGGCTGAAGCTGAGTCCTTACCAACTGGAGCGATGGCGCACAGCAGGCCTCATTCCCCGGCTCGGCCCGCACACCCTGATGCGGATCGGAGACAGCAAGATTCATACGCCGGCGACGGCCGCCCTCGTCACGGGGCTCGCGACATGCGCTCCCTTATGCAGAACGCATGAGGACCTGGCACTCCTGGCGTTCCTGCTGGCCACCCGCATGCTCGTCAAGATGGACGAACAGCAGCTCGGCTGGATGGCCGCCGACCGCGCCCGGCAACTCGCCGAAGCAGCCAGCGACATCCTCGCCCTCGCAGAATCTGCCCGCCAGATGGCCGTCCTGGCCAGGAAGGCAGGCTGGCACGACCAGGCGTTGACCATCGCGCTCTGCGCCGCTGACCAACCGCAACTTCGAGCCATCGGACATGCCGGCACCGCGGTCCGCGGGCTCCTGGTCCAGAGCGCCGCATACACCCTCGCGCGCCGAGGAGACCGCGACGGGATGCGCGAACTGACCGACGAAGCCGCAGCCATCGCCAACGAGCTCGGCGGCGCCACCCTGCTACGCGACCACAGCGGCGGCTTCAGCCCCCTCACCGTACAACTGCACAAAATCCGCCGAGAACCACGCAGGCGATCCCCGGGCCGCACTCGATGCCGCTCGCACCATCTCACTGGAAGCGCTGCCCAGCATCGAACGCCGCTCCCGCGCCCTCGGCGACATCGCCGTCGCCTACGACCGCCTCGGCCGCCGCAGCGACTGCGTCCGCACGCTCCTGGCCGCCGAGAGATGCGCTCCACAGGAGACCCACTCCCGCCCGGCAACGAAGGCCTTGATCTCCAGCCTGCTCGTGTCCGGCCCCACGTCGACCGAACTGCGTGGCCTCGCCGAACGCAGCGGCGTTCTCGTCTGAGGAGCGAGCACTGACCGGCTGGCCAGGCCGGCCGACGGCCGGAGCGGTATGCGTGGTCCGGGCCGGCGCTCATGACTCCTTGGCTGGCAGACCGATGCTTTCTGCCGAAGTGGCTCGGAGCGGTGGCGCTCGCCCGTAGCGTGAGGCGGCATGACTGTGCTAATCATCGGCGGCAATGGCTTCCTGGGCGCCGAGCTGGTACGCCAAGCGGTGTCCGCGGGCCTGCATCCGGCCGCCACGTTCCATTCCCGCCCCGGCGACCACGACGGGGTGATTTGGCATCACCTCGACCTTCGCGACCCCGCCCGCCTGGAGGAAGCCCTCGACACGGTGGCTCCGGCCGTGGTGATCAACGCGACGAGCGGCGGAGCGGACTGGGCAGTCACCGCCGAAGGCGGGATCCGCCTCGCCCAAGCTGCGGCCGACCGCGGCATCCGCCTGGTGCACGTCTCCAGCGACGCCGTCTTCTCCGGCATGGGCCAAGACCGCTACGACGAATCGCGCCTTCCGGACCCCCTCACCCCTTACGGGGCCGCGAAGGCAGCCGCCGAGACCGCCGTACGCCTCCTGTGCCCCGACACGGCGGCCGTGGCCCGTACTTCCCTGATCATCGGCAACGGCCGGTCCGAGCAAGAGCGGCTGGTGCACGCGCTGGCCGACGGCACCCGGCAGGGCGCCTTGTTCACCGACGACATCCGTTGCCCCGTCCACGTGACAGACCTGGCTGCCGCTCTGTGGGAGATCACCCGGTCCGACGCCGTCGGCGTGTTCCACCTCGCTGGACCGGACGCGCTCAGCCGCTACGAGCTGGGCGAGCTCATCGCCCGCCGCGACGGACTCGACCCCGCCCGGCTGCCCTCCGCACGCCGCTCCGATACGGAACTGCCCGGCGGCCTCGACGTACGACTCGACAGCCGCACCACCCAGCAGAAGCTGCGCACCCGGCTCCGCGGCGCCCGCGAGTTCCTGAGCGGGAAAAGCCCGAAGCTGACCTGACAGACGCCCACCACCCGGCCACCGGCCAGCCGCCGCCCCGCACCAGCGGGGCGGTGACCGGCAGACAGCTCTCAGGCATGCCTCGCAAGGCCGTCGTCGCGATCGGCCGGGCCCGGTCGCAGCCCCGGTCAGCGAAGGGAGCGGGGTCCGTACAGGGCCGCCGGCTGGTTGGTCATCAGGGCCCAGTACCGGTCGCCGTAGCTCCAGTGCCACCACTCGGTGCGGTAGTTGATCAACCCGGCGGCGGACAGGGCGGAGGCCAGCAGGGACCGGTTCGTGCGGGCCTGGTGGCTGATCGAGTCGGCGTCCGTGTAGCAGGCGCCGTCGCTCTCTTCGCGGCTGGCGTTCACGCGCGTGCCCATGTCGAGCTCGGTGCCGTCGGCGTCCACGAGGGTGAGGTCGACGGCGGCACCGGCGCTGTGCGGGGCGATCTCCGGCGGGGAAACGTACCGGCTGGCGGCCTCGTGGACCTGGTCGTCGGACCAGGCCGGGTTGGCCGCGCGGAGCTCGTCCGCGTACTCCTCGAAGAAGCGCCGCTGCAGGTTGGGCGGGCGGTAGCCCTCGACGTGAAGCAGGCGCAGCCCATTGGGCAGGAGGGGTTCCACGGCGGACAGTGCCACTTCGTGGATGACTCCCGGAAGATGTACGAGGAGTCCGCCCGCCTCGCGGTGGAGACCGGCGGCCACTACATGGACCAGTTCACCTACGCCGAGCGGGCCACGGACTGGCGCGGCAACAACAACATCGCCGAGTCGATCTTCCGTCAGCTGCGCCTGGAGCGGTTCCCGGAGCTGGCCTGGATCGTCGCCACGGCGGGCACCGGCGGCACCTCCGCGCCCCTCGCGCGCTATGTCCACTACATGCAGTACGACACCCGGATCTGTGTCGCCGACCCGGACAACTCCTGTTTCTTCGAGGGCTGGACCACCGGCGACCCGGACGTCACCTGCAACTGCGGCTCCCGGATCGAGGGCATCGGCCGGCCGCGCATGGAGCCCAGCTTCGTGCCCGGCGCGATCGACCGGATGATGAAGGTCCCGGACGCGGCCAGCGTCGCCGCCGTACGGGCCCTGGAGGGGGCCATCGGCCGGAAGGCGGGCGGCTCCACGGGCACCGGGCTGTGGAGCGCGCTGAAGATCGTCTCCGAGATGGTGGCCCAGGGGCGCACGGGCAGCGTCGTCACCCTGCTGTGCGACCCGGGCGACCGCTACCTGGACAAGTACTACTCGGACGGGTGGCTCGCGGAGCAGGGCCTGGACATCGGGCCGTACGCGGCGGCGCTCGACTCGTTCCTGGCCACGGGCGAGTGGCCGAACTGAGAGGCCCGGTCCCTCGGCAACCGCCGTACGACGGGCGGGTTGCGGGGCTGTGTGGATTTGGTGACGTCTCAATTGGGGCCCTGGGCAAGCGGGTTGCACCTGTGTGACTGATAAGATCATCCCACTTTTCAGTGGGCTGACGGCGTGTCATGAACGCGTTCGGGGGACAGTCTCAAAGGCACCATCGCGCTGCTCACGCTTCTGGCGCGAAGCGACTTGAAGAGAGTCTCATGACGTCTTTGACCCAGGATCCACTGTTGTGGATCTTGCTTGTGGTGCTCGTCGCTGCGGTCGTCGCAGTGCTGCGGGCCCGGAGAACCAACATGGCGCTCCGAAGAACGAGGAAGGACCTGGAAGCAGGGCTGGGGGAGGCCCGCGGCGACATCGGTCAGCTCCACGCGCACATCGCCGCGCTGACCGCACAGCACCAGCGTGACCTCGCGGACGTACGGGCGGACGCCGAGGCGTCGACCAAGGCGGTGCTGAAGTCCGCGATGGGCACGCTCCAGTCGCTCGCCGAGGAGCAGCAGGTCCTCCTGGACAACCTGCTGAAGAAGTACGGCGACACCACGGACGTCCTGGCCGACCTGATGACGGTCGACCACACCGGCAGCCAGTTCAGCCGCCGCGCCAAGGGCATCTCCGTGCTGTGCGGCGGCTGGCTGGGCCGGCGCGAGCGCGCCGCCACCGTCTACGACGTCGCGCGCAGCGCCCAGGGCAGGATCAAGGACTTCGACCGGGTCAGCGTCCACTCGCAGGCCAACGTCTCCCTCGTCGGCAAGGCCGTCGAGCCGGTGGCCGTCGTCCTGGCCGAGCTGCTGGACAACGCGACGAACTACAGCGCGCCCGGAACGCCGGTCGAGGTCAACATCCAGGCCGTACCCACCGGGCTGTGCTTCATCGTGGACGACGCCGGTCTCGGCATGGACCAGGAGACCAAGGACCGGGCGGCGGCTCTGCTGTCGGTCGACGGTCCCGTCGACATCACCGGTCTCGGCGATCCGCCGCGGTTCGGCTTCGCCGTGTGCGGCATGCTCGCCGCCCGCTACGGCTTCGCCGTCTCCGTCGGTTCCGTGTCCCCCTACGGCGGAGTGCGTGCAGTGATTCGTGTGCCCGAAAGTCTCCTCGCGGCCGACGCGCCCGCCCCCGTGGCCGACGCCCAGGACACCGCGAGCCCGGAGGCGCCCCCGCAGCGCCTGGCACCGGTCCCGGTCGTGGCCCCCTCGCACGTGGTGGGGCAGACCTCCGGAGGTCTGCCCAAACGCCGGCGGCGGGGCGGCCCCGTCACGGTGGTCCCGGCCCTCGACGCCGGCCAGGAGGGGACGCCCGAACCGGTCAGCGAGGTGACGGCGTCACGGCTCGGCGCGTTCGCGCGCGGAACTCAGCTCGGGCGCACCACGAACACCACGGAAGGATCTGACAACAAGTGAACATCGACCTGTCCTGGGTGCTGAACGACGTACTCGAAGTACGTGGGGCCCGGCACGCGATCCTCGTCTCGGGCGACGGCCTGCTGCTGCAGCGCTCGGACGACATCGGGCGGGACGACGCCGAGACGAACGCCGCCGCAATGAGTTCGATGCAGTCGCTGAGCCGGGCCGTCGCGGGGTTCGTGGGAGCGGGACACGGAATCTGGAAGCAGACGCTGCTGGAGTACGACGGCGGCTGGATCTTCCTGATCGCGGCCGGCCAGGGCTCGTACCTCGCCGTCTCGGCCGCACTGGACGTCGACATGGAGGCCATGTCGTTCCGCATGCAGAAGACGGTGTCCGCGCTGAGCAAGGCGATGAGCGTGGCACCGCGCTCGGACAACGGCGTGGGCGCATGACAAGCCCCGGCGAGGAAGCCTCCGTCACCAGCGACTTCGTGCGCTCCTACGTAATCACCGGCGGCCGGAGCCTGCCGGCCGCGGACGACCTGGCGCTGCACACCCTGGTCACCCTGGCTCCCGAGCGGACGCCCCCGCTGGGAGCCGGCCCCGAGGTGATGGCGATCTGGCAGCTGTGCGCGGGCGGCTATCTGTCGGTCGCGGAGGTGGCCGGCCACCTGGGACTGCCGGTGGGGGTGGCCCGGCTGCTGCTGACCGACTTATTCGAGCAGGGACACCTGCTGCGCCGCGCCGAGCCGCCCCGGGCTCAGAACGTTGACAGAGCGACCCTGGAAAAGGTTCTGAATGGACTCCAATCCCTCATCGGCTGAGACGGCCCCCGAATCCATATACGTCTCCAGCGCGGTGACCAACGCTGCGAAGATCCTGGTCGTCGGGCACTTCGCCGTGGGCAAGACGACCTTCATCGGCTCGCTGTCGGAGATCACCCCGCTGCGCACCGAGGAGAAGATGACGCAGGCGTCGCTCCACGTGGACGACCTCCGGGGCGTCGCGGACAAGACCACCACCACCGTGGCCTTGGACTTCGGCCGGCTGACGCTCAGCGACGACCTCGTGCTCTACCTGTTCGGCACCCCCGGCCAGCAGCGGTTCATGCAGCTGTGGGAGGACATGGCGCGCGGCGCGCTGGGAGCGCTGCTCCTGGTCGACCCCGCCCGGCTGGAGGAGACCTTCCCCGTCATCGACCTCGTCGAGCGGTACGGCCTCGAGTACGCCATCGCCGTCAACAGCTTCGAGCAGGGCACGGTGTACGCGGAGGCGGAGGTGCGCGAGGCCCTCGACCTGCTCCCCGACACCCCCGTCGTCTACTGCGACGCCCGCGACCGGCAGTCCTCCGCCCACGCGCTGATCGCCCTCGTGCGCCACCTGCTCACCCGAGCCGCCTGACACCCCCATCCGCCCGGACCTCCGGCCCTGACACCCCCGTTCCCCGGACCATCGGCCCGGAGCCAGCAGAAGGAACCCCATGGACTGCCAGTCTGCCCCCGCCCCCGCCGGCGCCAGATGCCCCATGCACGACGCAGCGTTCGCCGCCGACCCCCACCAGGTCTACGACCGGCTGCGCGCCCACGCTCCGGCCGGGCCGGTGGAACTCGCACCCGGCGTCGACGCCACCCTGGTCGTCGGCCACGAGACGGCCCTGCGCGTGCTGCAGAACTCCACGCTCTTCGCCCGGGACGCCCGACGCTGGAAGGCACTCAACGAAGGACGGATCGGGCTGGACAACCCGGTGCTGCCGATGATGGCGTACCGGCCCAACTGCCTGTTCACCGACGGTGCCGTGCACCTGCGGCTGCGCAAGGCCGTCACGGACAGCCTGGCCCGGCTCAACATCACCCGGATCCGCCGTGACGTCGAGCCCCTCGCCGACTACCTCATCGACCAGTTCAGCGAGCGGGGCCGGGCCGACCTCCTCAACGACTACGCCAAGCTGCTGCCGCTGCTGCTGTTCAACAAGATCTTCGGCTGCCCGGCGGACATCGGCGACACCCTCACCAGCGCCATGTCGGCGATCTTCGACGGCCAGGACGCCCAGCGTGCCAACGAGGAACTCACCGCCTGCCTCATGGAGCTGATCGCCCTCAAGCGCCGCCGGCCCGGTGACGACGTCACCTCCTGGCTGATCCAGCACCCTGCGGGCCTGACCGACGAGGAACTCAAGGACCAGCTGGTCATGCTGATGGGCGCCGGCGTGGAACCCGAGCGCAACCTCATCGGCAACGCCCTGCTCCTGCTGCTGTCGCCCGACACGAGCGGGCGCGACTCCGGCATGCTGATCGAGGAGGCGATCGATCACGTGCTGTGGAACCAGACGCCGATCGCCAACTACGCCACCCACTACCCGGTCCAGGACGTGGACCTCGGGGGAGTGGTCGCGGAGGCGGGCACCCCGGTCGTCATCAGCTTCGCCGCGGCCAACAGCGACCCGGCGCTGGCCGAGGCCCGCCGGATGCACAGCAAGGGCGCTCACCTGGCCTGGGGAGCCGGTCCGCACGCGTGCCCGGCCAAGGACCCGGCGCAGGTCATCGCCGTCACCGCGATCGAGAAGATCCTCAACGCCCTGCCCGACCTGACGCTGGCCGTCCACGAGAAGGAACTGGAATGGCGGCCGGGCCCGTTCCACCGGGCCCTGGTCGCGCTGCCCGTGGCCTTCAGCCCGACCCCGGCCACCCGCATGGCCTCCGCGCTGCAGAACCGTGCCGTCGCCGCGGCGGAGCAGCCGCTGCCCACGGCTCCGGTCGCCGCCGTGCGTCAGGAACCGGCCAGGAAGAAGGGCTTCTGGAGCAGCTTCCTGGATATCTTCCGGGTCTGATGTGCTCTATGTGACGGGAGCAACACTGACAGGCGCATGACGAGGGAGAGGGGAAGGGTAGATTTCGGCGGTAACGGAAGCGCCCAGCCACAAAGGAGCTTTGCGTGACCGCCGTTGGCGCCATACGCGGTACCACCCCCGACCGCCGAGCCGTCATTCCCCTCCTCCGTCGCCTGCGGTCCGCCGAGGGACAGGCCAACCCCCTCCCCGTCTGGGAGGAGCTGCGCGCACTGGGCGATGTGGTGCCCGCCCCCTGGGGCGGGTACTTCGTGACCGGATTCGATGCCTGCAACCAGGTCCTGCGCGGCCGGAACTGGCTCGTACCCGACTTCGCCTGGCAGGAGCGCCAGCCGGACACCGGGCGCTGGCAGGAGCCGGCCACGCGGGAGATGACACGGACCCTCTCCCGCCTCAACCGGCCCGCGCACACGGTGCAGCGCCGTGCCCTGGGCAACCTCTTCGACCGCGGCACCCTGGAGACCATGCGGCCCCAGATCGCCGACCACGTCACCCGGCTCCTGGACCGCCTCGGCCGCCGGCTGCGCAGCCACGGCGCGGCCGACTTCGTCACCACCGTCGGCGAGCAGCTCCCGATCCACACCGTCGGCCGGTGGCTGGCCATCCCGGCCGAGCACTACCCGCACATCCTGGACTTCACCCACCGCCAGGTGCACGCCCAGGAACTGCTCCCCACCAAGAGCGACCTGGCCATCTCCGCCCAGGCCACCCGGGAGATGCGGGCCTTCTTCACCGGCCTCCTCGCCCATCGGCGCGCCCACCTCGGCAACGATGTCCTCTCGGGCTGGATCCGTCACTGGGACGCCCAGTACCCCGACGACCGCGCGGCTGTCGACCAGACGCTGTACGACCTGACGATGTTCATCACCATCGCCTCCCTGGAGACCACCGCGACCCTGCTCACCAACGCCGTGTGGTTCCTCACCCGGGACCCCGCCCGGGCCGACTTCCTGCGCCGGAACCCCGAGCACATCGACGACGCGATCGACGAGGTGCTGCGCTACGACCCGCCGATCCACCTCAACTCCCGCTTCACCGCGGACGACACCGTGCTCGCCGGCGTACCCATCGCGAAGGACACCACCGTCCACGTCCTCTACGGCGCCGCCAACCACGACCCGCGCCGCAACGACCAGCCGCACGTCTTCGACATCCGCCGCAAGGGCGGCCACCTCACCTTCGGCGGTGGCGCCCACTACTGCCTCGGCTCGGCCCTGGCCCGGCTGGAGGCCCGGCAGCTGCTCACCCAGCTGCTGGAACGATTCCCCACCCTGCGGCCCACCGCGGGGCCGACCTACGCGCGCCGGATGGTCTTCCGGCGCATCACCTCCCTGTACGTGACGGCCTGACCGACTCCCGGCACGCGACGACCTGACCCCCGGAAAGCGACGACATGACCGCCCTTCCCCTCACGGCACCCCCGGCCGGCTCCGGACAGCAGACCCTGCGGACCCACCGGGAGGGCCCTGTCCTCAGGATCGAGCTGAACACCCCCGAGGACGGCAACACCGTGACCGATGCCCTGCTGGACGACCTCCTGGCGGTCCTCCAAGACCAGGATCCGGCGGTCCGGGTGCTGGTGCTCGCCGGATGCGGCGACGACTTCTGCCTGGGCGGGGACCGCGGCGAATTCGGCCGGCACCTCGCCGACGACCCCACGGGCAGCGGCATCCGCAGGTCCGGCACCAAGGCGCGGCGGGTCTGCGACGCCCTGACCGGGAACCCGGCCGTCACCATCGCCCGCGTCCACGGCAAGGTCATCGGGGCGGGCATGGCCCTGGCACTGGCCTGTGATCTGCGGGTGGGAGCCGAGGACGCCACCTTCCGGCTGCCCGAACTGGCCCTCGGGCTGCCCACCGCGTGGGGCGGCCTGCTGCCCCGCCTCATCAACGAGGTAGGCGCCGCCCGGGTCCGTGAACTCGTCCTCACCGGCCGGGCCTTCACCGCGGCGGAGGCCCAGTCCCTGTCCATCCTGCAGAAGGTCGTCCCCGCACAGGAGCTGGACGCGGCCGTCGCCGCCTGGGCCCGGCCCATCGTCCGCCGCCCCCCGGCGGCCCTGCGCGTCACCAAGACCCTGCTGAACTCGCTGTCCGCCGCCTCCCGCCTGGCCGACGTCTCCGCACTGGACGCGGAACTGATGGCGGCGGTCGTCGCCGAGGCGCACCACGCCCGCGGCGGCTACTGATCAGGCCCGGGACAGCCGCCGGTCCAGGGACGTCACCGCGTCCCGGAAGGCCCGCTTGAGCCCCGCCCGGGCCAGTACGAGGACGAACCGGAACGGCGCCGTGCCGTCGGCGGCGAAGGTCCACCGCACGCGTGTGCCCGTGCCGTGCGGGGTCAGGCGCCACTCCTCGACCAGGGCGCGGGCGCCCGGCGCGTTGATGACGTCGACGCGGTAGGCGTACACCTCGGGCGCCTTCGCCACGAGCACCGTCTCCGCGAACCGCGTCCGCCCCGGAGCCGGATCTCCCGCCCGGCCCCGCCGTCGGTGGCCCGGGCGAGCGTCACCGCGGAGAACCACTGGGGCCAGCCGGACACGTCCTCGGCGAGCGCCTGGAGGACCCGTTCGGGGGGCGCGGCGATGTTCCGCGCGAAGACCAGGCGTACGGGCGCGACCCCGACGAAGTCGATCTCCACCGGACGCAGACGGCGAGCCATGGACGAACCCCCTGGTGACCGTTGCGCAGAGCGACTGACTGGGCACCGTCACCTTAGCTGCGGGGCTCTCAGATGTCTGCGCCGTCCTCGTCCTCGGTCTCGCCCGCGACCACCACCCGCAGGTGCTCGGAGATCTCCGCGCGCGCCTCGGCCGGCAGCCCCGCATCCGTCACCAGGGTGTCCACCTGCTCCAGCGCGGCGAAGGAACTCAGTCCCACCACGCCCCACTTGGTGTGGTCGGCGACCACCACGACCCGGCGCGCCGAGTGCACCAGCCGCCGGTTGGTCTCGGCCTCCGCGAGGTTCGGCGTGGACAAGCCGGCCTCCACCGATATGCCGTGCACACCGAGGAAGAGCAGATCGAAGTGGAGCGCCGCGATCGCCTGGTCGGCCACCGGACCGACCAGCGAGTCCGACGGGGTGCGCACCCCGCCGGTCAGCACCACCGTGGCCGCCCCCTGCCGCTGCCCCGAGGTGCGCTGGCGCCCGCACCTGCGTCCGCCGCCACTCCTGGCTGGGGTTCCTGGAGCCCGCGGCCCCCGGCGCTCCGGCCGGGGCCGGCGGCTGGTGGAGCGCCCCCGGATGCCGGCTCGCCCTGGCCGCGGTCCTGCCGGTCGCGCGCGGCACCCGCAACGGGGAGCGATCGATTATGCGTACACCGCTTTTCACCTGGCCGAACAGCCGGAACAGACACTGGTCGTCTATGCCGACAGCAGCGAACCGCCCGACGGGAGCGCAGCCGAGACCAGCGAATGAAGGAAGAGGCCGCAGCAATACCAGCGCTTACGGCACGGCGCCGGAGGACCAGCGGCTGCGCGCCGAGCAGATCGCCGGGCAGGCCGTGCTGGCGCTGCTCCTCAACCACCTGTTGTTCACGGGTGGTGAGCCTTCCGTCAGGGCCGGCTGTGCGCTGCCGGCCGGCCCGGGCGGACGGGCGGGGGGCGGGATCAGCAGGTGGCCACGCCGTCCAGCCAGACCGGGCCCTTGATGTAGATGTTGGTCACCCAGGAGCCGTCCGTCAGCTTGGACCAGGCGTCGTTCGTGTAGCCCTCGGCGGTCACCGTCTCCGCGTGCCGCTGGCGCTGGACGGACACCTGCGTCGGGCACCGGATGGCGGCAGTACCGCTCCACCAGCCTCCGGCTCGTTCTCTGCCGCGGCGAAGGCAGCGAGGTCGCACTCGGCGTCCACCCCCTCGGCCGCGCCGGTGTCGACCGCAGTGCCGGCCCGGCGGTACTCCACCCGGGACGGCGGCGGCTCAACCTCGGCGCCGCCCGCTGGTCGCACGACCGCCTCCTGGAGCTGGTGGCCGACGGGCAACGGCCGAAGGGCGACACCTTCACCGGGGTGATCGCCTTCGCCTAGCACGACGGCTGCCCTCCCGCCGTCCCTAGCTAGGGGGTGTCTTCAGGACGCTGAACCCCTCGGGGCTGCCGACGCCTGAGCAGGTCGACGGTCGCACCGAGGTCGTCCAAGACGGATCACCGACGCGACGGCTGTCGGCGGGCCTTGGATTGCTCATGTGAGTCGTGATGCAGGTCGTTGATGGCATCGGCGAGGTGCCTGGACGAGAGCGGTGAACGGTCTATGCTGCGGGCGGAGGCGGAACTCATCCACATCGAACTGCGCCGCGTCCTCCCCGGGTTTGATCCGGGCCCGCGTTCCGACCGGCCGCCTTCGCGTACCGCCCGCTCGATCAAATCGTCCTGCCCACGCCGGGTGCGCCGGCTGCTCCCACACGTGTCGTACCCGGCCCGGGCCGGGGAGCCCGCCGAGCGGGTGAGCGTGCCGGCGTCAGCTGGTGGCCTGCTGGTCGGGCATCCTCCCGGGGCCCGAGCGGGCGCGGGGGTCCGGGTCATGGTCGCCGAGGCGCTGCCGAAGGACAGCGCCGAGTCCGGGCACGCCGGCTACCGGTCCTGCCGGGATGGGTGCCGGCGCGCACGCCGAGCACCGGCCGCTGCCCGAGTCACCGGTCTGCGGCAGCGGGTGCGGGCGGCCCCGGTGAGGCGCCGTCCGCAGCGGTGACCAACCGTCCGCTGCTGGCCGGCTTCGGCCCGCTGCTGGCCGTGCCACGCCGGAGCTGGCCGGACGGCCCGCAGTCGCGTCGTCACGCTGAGCCGGAACCTGCGTGCGTGGCCGCCGGGCCGGCCCGCTCAAGGCCGCGGGCGCTCTGGCCGGCGTCCCGGACGCGGGCGTCGTCGGCTACGCGACCGTGCTGCAGAGTCTGGTGGCGGGTGCCGATCCGGCCCCGCTTGACCCTCCCACGTTCCCGCCGTGCTCGCTGCTCTGGCCCGCCCGGAGTTCGGCGCGTGCGGCGGAAGACGTCCGGCGCCGACCAGGACCAGCCGGACGGCATCGCGTACTCCGTCCACCAGCCGAGCCCGTGCCCAGGGTCGTGGTCCCGGACGGCGCGGACACCGCAGCCTGGGCAACGCCGCTCATGCTCGCCGCGCTGCTTCCACGCCTGCGGGTCCACGCCGGCCGCTTGCTCCAAGGCACGCTCGGTCAGGTACATCCGGAAGCTGGCGCGCAGCCCGCGTGGAACGTCTCGACGGCCTCGGCTCGCGGCCGCTGCGGTGCAGGGCGACCATCAGCTGGGCCCGGAACGCCTTCCGCAGCGGATGTGCTCTATCAACTGCGTGAGCTCGACGACCGGTTTCCGGTTGCCGGTGCCGGTGTCAGGGCCTTGCGGCCGTGGGCATGGAGCTGCCTCAGATGTGAGCTGCACGCGATGGAGCACATCCCAGCGGTACTCGGCACCTTGCCGACGTGACTCGGCCACGGTCCTCCCGTGGCCGTGCGTTCCCGGCCCGGGTCATCGGGGGCGGCGGCGCAGCGCGGCCCACACAGCGCCGCCGAGGATGAGGATCGCGGCCGCGCCGATGGCGATTCCCGTCAGTGGCAGACCGGAATCGTGCTGGGGGCCGGCCTTGGTGGCCGGAGAGGGAGATTTGGTGCTCGTCTTCGACGGCTTGGGGGTGTTGCTGGGGGGTGCGGGCAGGGGGTGGATGTATGCCGGCGGGGTGTTCGGGTCGGGGGGACCGGGACGGCCACGGCCGAGGAACACGACCTGCCGGGCGCGGGCGGCCCCGTAGCCGAGGTACTTGCTCAGGGCGTCCACGGGCCAGTCCCGGACCGCGGTGTCCTCCAGGACGCGCCAGACCTGCGAGGCTGTCCAGTCGCGGTGCTTGGACCACACCAGCGCCGCCTGGGCCGCCACCAGGGCGGAAGCCGCCGCGGTACCGCCGCCGTGCGGGCAGTACCGGCTAAAGCTGGTGTCGCACCAGCGGGGTATGTCCACTCCTGGTGCGGCGATGTCGACGTGATCACCGTACTGGGCGGTGGGGGCGACCGTGCCGGTGTGGTCGATGGCGGTCACTCCGACGACCTCGTCGTACGCTGCCGGGTACTGCGGCTTGTTTCCTTCCTCGGCGTTGTCCCCGACTCCGGCGAACATCAGTACGCCCTTTTTGACCGCGTACTCCAGGGCCTGATGGTCGTAGTCGCTGCCGATCACGTACTGGTTGCCGACGGTGATGTCGATGACCTGCGCGCCCGCGTCGACGGCGACCTTGATGGCGGTGGACAGCGGGTAGTTGGGATCGGGGAGTTCGTCGTGACCGACCGGAGGCACCCGGATCGGAATGATCTTCGCTCCCGGGGCGAGGCCCTTGATCCCGCCTCCGCGGCCCGTGCCGGCGATGAGTTCGGCGGCCGTGGTGCCGGCGCCGGTGGTGTCGCGCGTGTCCGTGACATCACCGCTGACCAGCCCGTGGGCGACCAGGGCATCTTTCCCCGGCAGCACCTGCCCGCGCAGGGAGGGGGTGTCGGGGTTCACCCCCGTGCCGATGACGGCGACCTTGATGCCCTTGCCGGTACTGGCCTTCCATATCTCGTCAGCGCCCATGGCGCCGAGGTACCACTGTCTGGGGGCCGCACCGGCCGCGTTGGCCAAGGGCGCCGGTCCGGCCGCGACAAGGAGCGCGGCGGTGGCCAGGGAGCTGAAAACTGCGCGATACATGGCCCTATTGGACCACCGGGAGGGGACAGTCGGCGGCGGGGGTGTCAGCGAGAACACCGATGCCCCGTACCCGTGTCCGTTCCGTCAGCGCGAGCGGACTGGTGCCAAGCGCCGCAGCGATCTCAGGCGCCATGTCGAACGCCCGCCACTTCCACTCTTCCTCGGCCGCACCGTTACGCAGGCTCTCGTCCCACACCGGCGGCAGGCCCATCCGCTCCCGCTCCGCCTGCTCTCGTTCGAGCGGACGTCCCAGCGTGAGCGAAGCGTCGCCGGCCTCCCCGGTCTCGCAGTACCGACGCACGACGGCACCCTTCTCTGCGACGAGCCAGGCCGAACCATCGCCCTGAGCACCAAAGAAGTACGCCTGCGCCGCTCCGTAGCGGGAACTCAGCTCGGTGCACAAGCGCAGGACATCGTCGCTTCTCTCCCTGTCGCTCGGATCGCACCACGGGCCGATCGCCAGAGTCCAGCCATCAAGTTCCGGACTCACGTACACCCGGGCACACCCGTCCGGATCATCTTCCGCCCCTGCGTGACCGTCCTCCTCGATCGCAGCCTCCGCCTCGGCGAACGTCACAGGAACGGGGCGCGTAAGACCCAAGGCAGCCATGAGCCCCGCTTGGTCCCCAGTCGGTATGGCGACCCAGGACGGCCAGCACGTCACGAGCGGTTGGGGCAGGTTGTTGCTCACGTTTTTCACGACGCACAGCCTGTCACTGCGGCCACAGACGGTCGAGGTCCTGCGGCGCCGGCCGGGAGCAGGAGCCCGGCCTGCCTCGCGGACGACTGCCGCGCTCGAACCGGTGGCACGCAAAAGTCGCTTGTCCAGGGTGAGATGGGGTGCCTAGCGCTAACGGCTCAGGCGGCCGAAGCGAGCCAAGAGGTCCTGCGCGGCATCCTCGTTCAGTCCCAGGGCCGCGGCCGTCTGCTCAGCGGTGGCGTCGCGGCTGACGTCCTGCGCCGGCCAGTACGCCGTCTGCACGGCGATCACCTCCAGCCGGCGCGCGGCCCGCAGGGCCACAAGCGGCGCCGTCCTCGCCAGCTTCTCGATCTCCGACTCCACCCGCACGAGAAGGCCGGCCAGTGGTTCCGGCACGGGGATAGCCGACCGCTCCACCTCCACGGTGTGCACGTCCCAATCCTGCGCGCACGCATCCGCAACATCTGCGTCCGCTTCGGCCAGGGCTTTCTCGCCGAACTCCTCCCACTGCAAGGTGTGGGGCGGGCCGCTCCAGCCGCAGGAGCACACAGCCCGCAACGCGGCGGCCCGCGGTGCCCGCACGAAACCGTCACCCCCGTCGTAGACGCTCCACTGCGACACCTCCTGCCCGCCGCCCACAGAGGTCATCGCGATGAAGACCGGGTCCGGCACGCTGCCGTCGGCCAGCAGCACACCAACCGCGCCCTCGTGCGAAGCACCGAACTCCTCCGTCGCCCACGACTCCCGCTCGCCCACACCCATCAAGCCCTCCCGCATCCCATGCCGAACCCGCCCGGCGCGCCCAAGGCAGAGTGCCGGCACCGACACTGCCGCAGCTGCGGCGTTCTGCACCACCGAAACCACCGAAGAGGTGAGTTGCTGCATTTCATCGACGGGCTGCTGTGCCGCGCCCCGGCGGTCTCCTCGGCGCCGAGTAGGGTGTGCGAGCAGCAGCACCGGCAGCGGGCCTGTAAATCGTTCGGTGTAACTCCCGATCATGGAAGATACATCGATGACCAGTGAGAACGTGGCCGAGCACGAGAATGTCGAGTCCGCAGCGGCTGTGTCGGCGAAGGCCGTGGACGACCAGCTGATCGACGAGTTGGTGAGCCGGGTCCAGGCCGAGGGCCTGCAGCTGACCGGCGAGGGCGGACTGCTCCAGCAGCTGACCAAGCGGCTGCTGGAGTCCGCCCTGGAGGGCGAAATCAGCGATCACCTCGGCCATGACAAACACGATCCAGCGGGCAAGGACGGCGGCAACTCCCGCAACGGCAAGCGCTCCAAGACCGTGCTGACCGACGTGGGACCGGTGGAGATAGCCGTGCCCCGCGACCGGCACGGCTCCTTCGAACCGAAGATCGTGAAGAAAGCGGCAGAAGCGCCTGACCGGCGTCGACGAGATGGTGATCTCGCTGGCCGCGAAGGGCTTGACCACCGGTGAGGTCCAGGCCCACCTTGCGGAGGTCTATGGCGCAGAGGTCTCCCGGCAGACCATCTCCACCATCACCGACAAGGTCTTGGAGGGCATGGCCGAATGGCAGAGCCGCCCTCTGGACTCCGTCTATCCGGTGGTCTTCATCGACGCCATCCATGTGAAGATCCGCGACGGCGCCGTCGCCAACCGGCCGATCTATGTGGCCCTTGCCGTCACCACCGAGGGCCGGCGCGAGATTCCCGGGCTGTGGGCAGGTGACGGCGGCGAGGGCGCCGAGCACTGGCTGCACATCCTCACCGAGATCAGGAACCGCGGCGTGAGCGACGTGCTGATGCTCGTCTGCGACGGCCTCAAAGGCCTGCCCGAGGCAGTGGAGACGGTCTGGCCCAAGACGATCGTGCAGACCTGCGTGGTCCACCTGCTGCGGAACTCCTTCCGCTATGCCGCCCGCCAGGACTGGGGCAAGATCGCCAAGCCCCTCAAACCCGTCTACACGGCACCGGCCGAAGAGGCCGCCCTGGAACGATTCGCGGAGTTCGCCGACGCCTGGGGCAGGAAGTATCCGGCGATCCTCAAACTGTGGGAGTCGGCCTGGGAGGAGTTCACCCCCTTCCTGCGGTTCGACACCGAGATCCGCCGGATCGTCTGCACCACCAACGCGATCGAGTCGGCCAACGCGCGGATCCGGCGGGCGGTGAAGGCTCGCGGACACTTCCCGAACGAGCAGGCCGCCTTGAAATGCGTCTACATGGCGATCATGTCGCTGGACCCCACCGGCAAGGGCCAGGCCCGCTGGACCATGCGCTGGAAGACCGCGTTGAACGCCTTCGACATCACCTTCGACGGCCGGCTCTCAGCGGCCCGCCAGTAACCCAACCATCCTGGTTACACCGTTCGTTTGACAGACCCCCGCCCGACGGTGCATCTGATCGTGGATAGGGTCGGCGGATGCGCCGGTTCACGGATAGAGAAGCCTTGTCAGGGATCGTGCATGAGGCACTGGGGGCGGAGGCCCACATTGTCGGAGTGGACCGGTTGCGCGGCGGGAGCAAGAAAGGGGTCTACCGGGTTCACACGAGCGGATCACGTGCAGCGAGTGTGATCGTCTACAGCTGGGCCGAGGCCGAGAACTTCTGGCCGGCTGCGGAAGCCATCGATGCGGCCCACCCGTTCGCTCCCGCCTCCGGGCTGGTCTCCTTCCTAGCGGCCCAGCGGAGACTGGACGGCCTTGGAGTCCGGGTTCCAGGGGTGCTTCTCGCTGATGACAGCCGACGCCGTTACTCGGCGGACGTGGCAGTTGTCGAGGACGTTGCCGGCGGCACTCTGGAAGCGCTCCTGAAGACAGATCCCGCACGCGCATCACATGCCTTGAGCGAGCTGGCCGCAATGCTCGACGTGATGCACCAGCAGCACAGTCAGCGCTACGGCAGAGTGGACATGCTCGAACGGGGCGACAAAGCGAGTGGCGATTCATGCGAGCAACTGGTGCTCGAACGTGCCATCGAGGACCTCGCCGAGGCGGCCGAACGCGATCCCAGCATCGGATCAGCCGCAGCGTCTTTGCACGATCGCTTGCAGGAGCTGGCCACACGAGTGGCTCCGCGCACGCAGCACGGGCTGATTCACGGAGAACTCGGGCCCGACCACGTCCTGGTCGATGCGTCCGGACACCCCGTCCTCATCGACATCGAGGGCCTGATGTTCTTCGATGTCGAGTGGGAGCACGTGTTCCTGCAGCTTCGTTTCGGTGACCAGTACTCAGCCTTGTCCCGCCCCGGACTCGATCCGGCACGGCTCGACCTCTACATGCTCGCGATGCGTCTCTCACTGGTGGCCGGCCCTCTTCGCCTCCTCGACGGCGACTTCCCGCACCGCTCTGTGATGCAGGAAATCGCTGAGCACAACGCGAAGGAAGCGCTGGCTCTGTTGATCTCATAGCACCGCCTCCGCCGCTACATGCCTCGACGGCCAGCCGCCCTGACGGGCGGCTGGCCGTCCCGCGTTCCCCTCACTCACTCGGCAGTGCCGTCATTTCTCCTCGACACTCGCGAGCCGGTTGATCGACAACTGACTCCAGACCGGTCGACAATCGCTGCTCCTGGAGATGAACGAAGCCATTGAGCAGGCGGGGACGGTCTCCCGCCCATCGAGGGTCCAGGCAGGCCAGGCCGATCTCGTTGAAGCGGTGGATCACATCGCGCACGGTGCCCTCGTCGGCCTGCACCAGCTGGGCGATCACCGGCACACGATTGCCGCCGGCCGAGGCCAGCAGCATCATCGCGCGGCGGTAGCGCACCGAGTCGGTGCTGCCCCGGTGCACGATCTGCTGCAGCTCCTGCCCCTCCTGGTCCGTCAGTCTGCGCACACGGACAGGCTCGGCCACCGCACCTCCATCGGTCGGATCGGACGTCACCGCACATCCAACCGCCACGACCCTCAATCCCGCGAACCTATGCGGTCAGAGCACTGGGGGAGCGGGCGGGGGGCTTCCACGATTACGACGGCAGGATCCCCATCGTCGCCGCCAGCCTGAAGGAGCTGCGTGAGCACGGCCCGGCCGGACCGGCGTTCCTACGCTTCGGCCGTGGCCGCCTGCAGTCCCTGCGGGAGGCGATCGGCAATCCCCGTCGTGAGGTGGCCCCGGCCCGCGCCCGCGAAGCGGCCAGGGTCCGGGAGGAGGAGTGCCAGGCGCGGGTGCGGCGGGCGGCCCGGGAGCAGGCGGCGAAGCAGGCGGCCGAGCGAGAGGCCCGTCGTCCCGTCTGCACTGCCTGCGGGGCGGGGTTCACCGACGAGCGGTGCGAGGCGGCACAGGGACAGACGAAGGGTTGGGGAGCCCTGAAGGACTCCCATCCGCAAGGGTTGGGGAGCCCTGAAGGACTGCCGTGCGCGCCTGTGCGAGGGGTGCACGCGCGGCCGTCGCCGCCGTCCACGAGGCCGATGACCGGCAGGAGTGACCGGAGCCGATTCCCGCCTGGGCGGAACGGGAGCACTTCATGCGCTATCCCCGTTGTCCCCGCTGCACCCAGTGTGGGGCGGCGTTCGCGGACGAGCGGTGGCAGGCGGTGGAGCGCACCGGCTGGTGGCCCTTCCTCCGGAGCCCCGTCCGACGCTGTGCGGGGACTGTGACGGGGAGGCCGATGTCGGCCTGGAGCAGGCTTGGCGGGGCGGTTCCTGCACCAGGACCAGGGTCAGGAGCGGCAGGGCCAGGCCGTGCCCGAGCGGAAGACCGGCGGCTGGTTATCCCGCTGGCGCAGGTGAAGCGACCGCACCCCGGCTGTCAGCGGCGGCTGCCAGCTGAACGGTGGACCGTGAAGACGAACAGTTGCTGGGCCGCCGGGTCTACGGCGCCGGCCATGACGTTCCCGGTCCCGGCCCGCTTGTGCACCAAACCTGTGCCGTACTGGTCGGCGGCCCGCTGGAGGCCCCTGCTGTTGGAGATCAACGGCTGGGCGCCCGGCGAGGCCGGTACCGGCGTTGCGCTGGCCACCGAGCTGGGGCCGGTTCGGCCCCGGCGGCCGGGCCCTGTACGACCCGTGCCCCGGCGAGGTGCGCTCTTTGGGGCCCCGGGGTGAGCTGCCGCTTCCACCACTTCCGGCGGCATACCCTGACCACAGTGACAGAGGCGGCTCTCGCACCCGACGTTCAGGGTGTGAGGGCCGCTTTTGTTCCGGCAGGCTCATGCGGATGCCGCCGCCGGTTCCGGGTGCAGCGATGCCTGTGCAGAGCGCCGGCCCTTCGCCGCGGCGCGCAGCTGCTCCCGGATCGGTGCGGGCGGCGCTGATGTCGTAGCGTCTGCTAATCCGCCGTGCACTGCTCCAGCCCCGCGAGGGCCTGCGCGCGCTCCCCGGGGTACGCGTCGGCCCCGGGCACGGCAAGCGCGGTCCGGAACTGCTCGCGGGCCTCTCGGACGCGGCCGGCCGCCGCGTAGACGCGGCCGAGCCGGCAGCGGATGTCCATCTCGACGCGGTCGTAGTGGGGTTCGGTGAGGGGGGACAGCAGCTGGTGCTGGGCGAGGGCCTGGTGGTGGATGGCGATGGCGGCTTCCAGGTCGCCCGCGCCCTGTTCGGCCGTGCCCAGCCGGGACAGGGCGAGGGCGTACATGAAGACGTCTTTGGCCTGCCGGACCAGTTCGGCGGCCCGGAGCAGCAGGTTTCTGGCCTCGCCGTAGTGGCCGCGGCCGAGGTGGACGTCGGCGGCCAGGGTGAGGACCCGGCTGAGCATGCGGGGCCGGGCGTTCTTCTCGGCGTGCCGCAGCGCTTCTTCGTAGCAGGTCAGCGCCTCCTCATCGGTCCCCTGGGCGTGGCGGACGACGCCGAGGACGCAGAGCGCCATGGCGGCGGTCCAGTGGTCGTCGTGCCGCCGGGACAGTTCCACCGAGGCGGTGAGATGGGGGATGGCCTGGTCGCCCCGGCCGAGGTTGAGTTCGGCGGTGCCGAGGCCCGCCAGGGCCCGGGCCTCCTCCCGCCGCTCGGCGCGGCGGCGGCTGATCTCGAGCGCCTCGGCGAACCAGGCGCGCCCTTCCGGGAGGCGGCCCGTGTAGATGTCGAGGACGCCCAGGCAGTTCCGCAGCGCGGGCACCATCCGCTGGTCGGCGGCCTGGTCGGCGTGGGCGAGCGCGATCTCCAGGGACGTCCGGCATTCGTGGTAGCGGCCGCGGCCGAGGAAGTAGTCGCTCAGCGCCTCGGCGATCCAGCAGGCGTAGTCGGCCTCGCCGAGTGCCGCGGCGTGCCCGACGACGTCGGCCAGCTCTCCGCTGGCCGCGTCCAGCCAGGTCTCGGCCTCCTTCCCGTCCGCGAAGGGCGCCTCGGTGATGCGGCCTCGCCCGGTGGGGAAGCCGCTGGGGCCCCAGTCGCTGGTGATCCGACCGGCCTCCAGGAACAGGCGGAGCGCGGCGGTGCGCGCCGCGCCGGCCTCGGCAGGGGCGGCTTCCGCGAGCCGCCGCGCGTGCACCCGCACCAGGTCGTGGAGCCGGTAGCGGCCGGGGCGCGGCTGCTGGAGCAGGCTCGTGTCGACCAGGTCCTCCAGGACCAGCTCGGCGTCGCGGGGCGGCCGGCCCAGCATCGACGCCGACAGCAGCGGGTCGAACTCGACAGTGGGGGCCAGGCCCAGGGTGCGGAAGCCTCGCTGCTGCTCCGGCGTGAGCTGGTCGTACGACAGGCGGAAGGCGGCCTCCACGCTGCGGTCGCCGGTGCTGAGTTCGCCGAGCCGGCGCTCGTCGCCGGCCATGCGGTCGACCAGGTGGCTCAGCGTCCAGGCGGGCCGGGTCTGCAGCCGCGTTCCGGCGATGCGGAGGGCCAGCGGCAGGCCGTCGCACAGCCGGGCCAGTTCCTGTGTCGCCTCCGGCTCCCGGTCCGCGCGCTCCTCCCCGAGGATGTGCCGGAGCAGGGCCACCGCCTCGCCGGTCGCCAGGGGCTCCAGGGTGATTCGTCGGTCGGCGTCAAGGCCGGGCAGCCGGCGCCGCCCGGCCACGAGCACCGTGCTGCCCGGGCCGGCGGGCAGCAGCGGCCGTAGCTGGGCCGTGTCCAGGGCGTCGTCCAGGACGAGGAGCAGCCGCAGCGAACTGGTCGCCGCGCGCCAGGCGGCGACGAGTTCGTCCAGGTCGTCGGGCACCTCGCTGTCGGCGGCGCCGAGGGCGCGCAGCCACCGCCGCAGCACGCGCTGCGGGGCGAGCCGCTGCCCTTGCGCGCTGTAGGCGCGCAGATCGACGAAGAGGCAGCCGTCGGGGTAGTGGGCGCGGAGCCGGTGGGCGGCGCGTACGACGAGCGCGCTCTTGCCGACCCCGGCGGGGCCGTCCACCGTCGCGATGGTCACGGATTCGGGCGGGGAGGGCCGGGTCAGCAGGGCGAGTTCGGGTTCCCGGCCGGTGAGGTGCCCGGCGTCGCCCGGCAGCTCGTTGACGGCGTGGCGGGGGTGGGCCTGCCCGCGCTCCTGGTCCTCCACCCGGGCGGGCGTCACCGTCCGGCCGAGGAGGTAGGCGTCGTCGCGGCGGAGCACCGCTTCGTACACCCGGCGCAGCTCGTCGCCGGGATCGATCCCGAGTTCGTCGCGCAGCCGCTCGCGGATGCCCTGGTAGGCGTTCAGCGCCTCGGCTGGCCGCCCGCTGCCGTACAGGGCGCGCATGCGCAGCGCCAGCAGCGACTCGTCGTACGGGTCGGACGCGGACAGCGCGGCGAGGCCGTCCAGGGCCTCGGCGCTGCGGTCGAGCTCCACCAGGCACTCCAGCCGTTCCAGCTGGAGCGCGCGCCGCTGCCGTAACAGGCGCAGCCGCTCCTCCTCCGCGAACGGGCCCGGCAGCCCGGTCAGGGGCTCGCCGGTGAACAGGGCGAGCGCCTCGGCGAATCCGTCTACGGCCGCGGCGGGGCCGCTGGAGCCCTTGGCGCGCCGGGCCTTGCCGGCCCGCTCGGCCACCTCGGCCGCATCGAGCCGGACCCCGTCCGGGACGAAGCGGTAGCCGCCCCGGCCGCCGCGGATCACCGACTCCGCGGGGCCGGCGCCCGCCGCGTCCAGTGCCTTCCGCAGCGGATAGACGTAACTCGGCAGCACCCGGCGGCCCGAGCCCGGCGGATGCTCGCCCCACACCCCGTCCAGCAACTGCTCGTGGCTCACCAGGATTCCCGGCCGCAGCACCATGGCGGCCAGCACGGCCTGCCGCCGAACCGGGCCCAGATCCACCGGCGTTCCGTCCCGCCAGGCCCGGACCGGCCCGAGCACCGCGATCCGCAGCCCTTGCGGAGATCCTCCGTCCACCTGAAGCCTCCGCTTCCGGGCATCATCGAAATTTCATCTGCATTGCAGCGTCTTCTGGCACGGTTGGCAAGGCACGGCTGAGAACCGCTGGGAAGCATGGAAGGGCCAGGCATGAAAATCGCCGGGCACGGGGCGGGCCGTGGCCGGGCGCGCCGGGCGGGGGCCGGTGCGCCTGCCGGAAGGCGCGTGCCGGACCGGCATCAGGCCATGAGCGGACATCGACGGCGTACCACCCGCATTCACGCGGTGCCGGAGCACCGCCCCGCACGTCTGGAGCCAGGCATGCCCAACGGAATGCAACGGCGGCAGGTCAGGAAGGTCGTCTCCGACGCCCATTTCGCCCGCAGGCGTGGCGATATCTCCTTCGAAGCCGTCATCGACATCAAGGTCCGCGCCCGTCCCTCCAGGAGAAAGCTGCGCGCCGCGGTGGACGAACTCGTCGGCGCCGTGGAGGCGGTGGGTCGGCAGTGTGTCTGCGTCCAGCCGTTCCTGGCCTCGGTGGAAACGACGTTCGTGCGGGTCCCCTGATGCCGCGGCCGGGGGACGGCCCGGGACGAGTGACGTGGATCCACAACGACCGACCGGAACGCGGCGTTCGCCCCCCTCCCCCCGCTCACACGGACGGTTGGGCCCGGCCCCGCGAAGTCGCCGGACAACACGGAGACGGGGGCCGCAAAGGCCCGTCTCCAGCCCTTGCAAGGCGCGTCAAGCACGCGTGTCAGGTGGAACAGGTGGAAGCATGACTGACCCGAAACCGACCGGCGAACAGCAACCGTCCCCGCGCGGCCCCGCGCCGGATGAGCCGAGCACGCCACCATTCCCCGCTGGCACGCCGCCCCGTCGGGATCACTCGCCGCCGTCCGCCGCCGGCCCGGACGGGGCAACCGCGCCCGCGGCCCCCACCCAGCCCCCGTTGCCCGCCGGCCGCCCCTCGGGCAGTGCGTGGACGGCGCGGTTCCATGCCTTGGCCGGACGCCAACGGGCTCTCCTGGCCGGTGTGGCCGGTGCCGTCGTCGTGGCGCTGGTAGCCGGGCTCCTGACGCTGACGTCCTCATCCTCCGACTCCGACGAGGTGAAAGCGGCTCAGCGGAACCTCGAGCCGTTCCGGGAAGCCGTTGACGACCTGGCCGTCGCCCGTGGCCTGCGCTACAAGGACACCTCGGCTTTCGGCATCACCGAAAACGAGATCACCGTCACCGCCGCCGGCAGCCAGTTCGGCAGCACCTCCTCCGGGCGGAAGGAGAACGGCCGGGACGTACTGCGCATCGGCGGCAAGACGTTCATGCGGTGGCACGTCGACCCCGCTCCCAGGGAGGAGGTGGAAGCGGTCGAGGAGGCTCCGCCCAGCGAGTGGACGGTGGGCATGGACGACGGCTCAACGCTCACGGACGAGGCGCTGGCCCGCACCATCGCCCCGTCGAAGCTTGCGGCCGTGCTGGACAAGGCCCTGACCGACCTGGAGAAGTCACCGCCGCCGGCGAGCGAGTCGAAGACGTCGGGCACGTCCGGGCAGCAGCCCCTGAAGGTGAACGGAAAGCCCGCGCTCGGCATCGACACCTCGGCCGGTCGCCTGCTGGTCACGAAGGCCAAGCCGCACCGGGTGCTGCGGCTGGAGGCCTACGACGTCCGCGAAGGGCTCTCCGGCATGAGGGACCAGCTTGAGAACGGAGAGGAGCCGACAGCTCCCCCCAAGGTGACCACCGGTCCGCTGGCGTCCGGCGACGCCGAGGGAATGGACCTGACCCCGATCCCCGCCGACGCCGTCGACAAGATGTACGACACCCTGGTCGATTACACGGAACGGCTCAAGGACGCGACCGACCGGGGCATCACCTTCACCCTGAACGGCGCGGGCGAGATGGACTGCAGCCCGTCGGGCTGCACCGCCACCCAGAACTTCACCGGCGAGGTCTCCTCCATCGCCCGTAAGGAACGCGTCACCAAGGGAGAGGTCACCGCCGTGCTGAGCGCGGCCTTCTCCATCGACGGCAAGCCCGCCGGCCAGTGCACCAGCCCCCAGCGCACCTTCCCGGTCCGGGGCGACAACGTCTCGGGCACCCTGAAGTGCTCCGACCCGGGAGCCGGACCGCTCTACGCCTCGGTCGCGGCCCGCGTCCAGGCGCAGGCCGAAGCCGACGCCCGGGCCTGCGGCTGCAAGGTCCGCCTCACCTACCCACTCCGCGCCAACACCTGGATCGACGCCCGCGCCCTGGCCAGGGTCGAGGCGGACAAGCTCGCCGACCAGGCCAAACGGGAACGCGACGCCGCGGCCTGCGCCAAGCCGCACAGCTTCCCCTCCGGCACCCGGGTGCTGCTCGCCGACGGCACCACCCGGGCCATCGAGGACGTACGTATCGGGGACCGGATCGCCGCCAGTGACCCGCAGACGGGGCTGACCGCCACGCTGCCGGTGACCCACACCTTCACCACCGAGGGCGACAAGGACTTCACCCGGCTCACCGTCACCACCGGCCACGGCCCCGCCACTGTCACGGTGACCGACAACCACCCGTTCTGGCTTGTGGACGACCAGCGGTGGAAGAATGCCGGTGATCTTCAGGTCGGTGACGAACTGCGCACCCCGAACGGCACCAGCGTGACCGTGACCGGGGTCCGCGACCGGCAGGGTCCGCAACGCACACACGACCTCACCGTCCGCGACCTGCACACGTACTATGTGCTGGCGGGCACGACGCCGGTACTCGTTCACAACAGCGGCGGATGCTCCAACGGAAAGCTGTCAGATCCGCTCCCGCAGGGGATGTCGAGGCACTTCGTGAATGCCTATGACGACATCAGGGCCGGGAGGGGCGTTCCTCAGACGGACCCTGCCACCGGCGCACAAAAGGTATTCCAAGGCAAGGCGACTCACGAGAAGCGCTGGGCGGGTGCACTGGAGTATCGAGTTCCCGGATCTAAGGGCGACAATGCTCGGATTCTAGCAAAGACCCTGCCCGATGGTCGGCTAGTGATGGGGTGGACGAACGACCACTACAAGACAATCAAGCCCTTCAGCGGGCCCCACTTTCCTGACTCTGGGTGGCAGTAGGCGGAAGTGAACGTAGTGGAGAGTCCGGGGCGGCCGCCGTCATGCTTCTCCGGACTTTCCGCTAGAATTTGCCTAGTCGGCAGTGGGAAGGTGCGGGATGAGTGAAAGCGATTCGATTACTCCGCTCTATCACCTGGTCGAAGAAGCGTCCGGAAAAGTCATCGTCGCGGCGCGCGAAATCAGCGGGTTCTTTGTGGAGTCCGATCACGAACAGTCAGAGGACATCTTGATCTATGGATCGGCGCGAGAACCGGCCCGCCTGGGCAAGGATTTGTCCGACGTGGAGCTGCGCGTGGTCAACTCGCTTGGCAAGGCGATCGGGTCGTATTACATCGGTCGGGTTGGCCTGCGCTCTACGTTCGAGGGTGAGGGCGGTCGCGGGCAGGGCGGCTTTGTCGCGACCTTCTATGGCCATACCTGTCCGTACGCCGCAGCGGGAGCGTTTTGGCGTCGATGGGCTTCGGGTAGTCCGCCCGTAAAGGGAGAATGGGTGCGGTATCCCACCGAATCGCATGATAGCTGGCTCCATGTTGTTCAGAACTCCTGGTTCGAAACAGGGCATGCGGCTAAGAGGTACGGCGTCGGAGAAATCTGCGTAATCGATGGCAGGCAGATCCTCGGTGAAAGCAGCTTCTATTGTGCACTTGGTGAATCAGTTAATGGTCCCGGTGGATATTTTGGATCCACTCTTGACGGACTTGCTGATTGCCTTGCGGCGTCCCGGAGTGCTGACGTCCCGTTCGAGCTGGTGTGGGAACACTTTTCCGGTGCGCAGGAAAGGATGGGCGCCTCGCTGGCAGCGTCCGTTATGGGCGTTCTGAGGGAATTCGGCGTAGACGTGACGCCCAGGTAGTAGCGCTCGTTTCTGGGCAGCGTAAGTCTGAAGGCCCACCGGGCGATGCCCGGTGGGCCTTCAGCATGGGGTGACGGCAGTAGTTGACGGCAACGTCAGTGATCACGACGAGTTCGTCGCCCTGTTCCAGAAGCCGGGTGGCGGTCGAGTGACGGAGGTCGTGGAAGGTGCGCCCTGTGACCCGGATCGAGGAGATCGCGACGGCGATCACCGCCGGCGACTACTCTCATCGCGTCCCCGAACTGTCCGCTCCGCACACCGAGGTGGGACGCCTGACCACCTGCATCAACCAGATGCTCGGCCGCATCGACACGGCCTTCCGGGCCCGCGCGGAGGCCGAGGCGAGAATCCGGCGCTTCTCTGCCGACGCCAGCCACGAACTGCGGACGCCGCTCGTCGGCATCAAGGGCTACACCGACCTGTACCGCATGGGCGCCATGCCCACCCGCGAGGACGTCGACCAGACGATGACCCGCATCGCCGAGGAGTCCGCACGACTTACCCGGCTCGTCGAGGAGATGTTCCTCCTCGCCCGCCTGGACGAGGACACCGAGGGCGCGGCCACCGGCGGCACGCGTACCGCCAGGCAACTCGGCTCGCCCCCAACCTCGCCCCCATCCGCACTTCGCCGTCGACGCCCTCCACGACGTTCAGGCCCTGGACACCACGCGCCCGGTGGCCCTGACCGGACCCAGCGGCGGAAAACCCGCCACCGCCCCGGCACAGCCGACGCGGCCCGACTGCGCCAGGTCGTCACCAACCTCATCGGCAACGCCGTCGCCCACACTCCTCCCGGCACCCCCATCCGTATCGGCGTCGGCGCCGTCGGCCGGCACGCGGTCCTGGAGGTCGCCGACCAGGGCCCCGGCCTCACTGCCACCGAACGTGCCCTTGTCTTCGACCGCTTCTACCGCACCGACGACTCCCGCACCCGTGCCACCAGGCGGTTCCGGTCTCGGCCTAGCCATCGCCCACGCCCTCGTCACCGCGAACCCAGCTGGCTGCCTGACGCGGCCGATGTGGCACACCCACTCGAGGAGGAGGACTGATCTCCCGGTGCCGTCCTCGGCCTCCACCCGCTCTGGCCAGCGTGAGCCCGTCTCCCGACTGCCGGGCGCGCCGCTGTCGGAGACTGGCACCTTGGATCGCTGGTCTGGCGGTCAGCCTTCGGCCGGGGGGACACGTTCCCGGCCAGCCAGTGTCTACAGGGGCCGGAGGGTGATGAGGACCAGGGCCACGAGTGCGCCGCACAAGTACCAGGTCTGCCACCAGGCCCACCAGGGCGGTCCGCTACGCCGGGGTCTGCGGTGATGGTCGGTCATAACGCGGACGCCCGGAGAAGACGTGGGCGGGCGCCGTAGCGGTCGGTGTGCCGGCCGATCCGGTCCGACGGATGGCTGGACTGGGCCGGCGAGTCCGCCTCGGATGCGGTGTCCGGCGCGGAGGCCGGGAGCTGTGTGGCATCCGGGCGGGGGACCAGCACGGCCACGGGCGAGGTCAGAGCCAAGGCCGCCAGGGCGAGCGCGGCACGGCCCGAGCGGAGGGTGCGAGCGTGCGCGTCGCTCATCGTTTCCGCGGCCGGGGGCGGGTGTGCGGGGTGATCGGGGCGGGGTTGGCCAGGGCCTCGGGGGCGGTGGTCCATTCCACGCCGCCGCCTGGGGGGCCGCAGCCATGCCACCAGGCGGGGACTGTCGCCGTCGGGGGCGAGGGCGCGCAGGATTCCGCGGCGGCCGGTCCGGGTGTCTTCGACTTCCCGGCCGATCCAGGGGTGGCTGTGGTGCAGCAGGCCGGTCACCGGGGCTCACCGCCGTTCCTGTGGTCCGTGGCCGGTGTGGGCAGCTCGGCCTCGGTGAGCCGGTCCAGGCGCTCGTACAGGGCCATCAGCAGGCAGCGATGCCCGAGCAGATGCTCGCGCCCCCGGCCGCCACCGAAGTCGAGCACGACGACCAGGAGCCGGAGGCCGGTCGCGGGAAGGTGATCGACATGACCGCGCTGCGGGCCTTGCGGAAGTCTCGTATGGACGTGGAAGCCCTCTATCTCACGGCCGACCGGCTGCGCCGCCTCCAGGACGCGTTCGCCAAGGCGGGCGACGACTCCTGCGTCCGTGCGAACCGCAACATTGTCCAGGGCGACGACACTGGCCCGGTGCTCCCGGACGGCCAGCAGGTCCACCGCCCGCAGAAACCCGGACCGCACCGCGGCCGGGCGGCCGGCCGGCCACTGAGTGCATCCGATGCTGCGTTTCGCACCGGCGATGCCGCGCACCACTCCACTCGGTGGGCTCCTCTGTCCCACCTCATCCGGTGGCCTGCACCGAGTGGCCCTTACCCGCCACCCGGTGGCATCCACTCCTTGGGGGAACAGCGGACCATGCCCGCAGGTGCGGGAAGCAGTCCATGCTCGTCTCCCGGTCCCGTTGGACGCCGGACCATCCCGGCGGGTGCGGGGAGCAGACAGGACGATCGGGCCGCGGGTCTCGAGGGCAGGGACCATCCCCGCGGGTGCGGGGAGCAGTCTTCTTTCCCGAGCACAACGAACATGCCCGGGGGACCATCCCCGCGGGTGCGGGGAGCAGAGGGATGGCGCCTCGTCCCGGGACGGGTTGGGGGGATCATCCCCGCGGGTGCGGGGAGCAGCCTGCCCGCGCACCCGAGTTGGCCGTGTGGATGGGACCATCCCCGCGGGTGCGGGGAGCAGGCCGTGGCGAAAAGGGCAATGAAGGGGATGCCGGGACCATCCCTGCGGGTGCGGGGAGCAGGCCCAGCTCGACCAGGCGTTGGGCGTGGCCGCGGGACCATCCCCGCGGGTGCGGGGAGCAGACGACTGCCGATCTGTCCGAGGAACAGAAAGTGGGACCATCCCCGCGGGTGCGGGGAGCAGGACGCCCCCGTTCCCACGCGCGGGACGGGGGCGGGACCATCCCCGCGGGTACGGGGAGCAGTGGCCGGTGTACGCCTCCCACGGCGTCCACTTGGGACCATCCCCGCGGGGGCGGGGAGCAGCCGGCCTTCGACCCTGACTCCGACGTCGCCGAGGGACCATCCCCGCGGGTGCGGGGAGCAGCCTCCATCGGTGATCGTTCAACCTCAGTGCCCGGGACCATCCCCGCGGGTGCGGGGAGCAGCGGCCAGCACGTCAGCTTCATCGGGCCGACGGGGGACCATCCCCGCGGGTGCGGGGAGCAGACCAGTGGCGATCCGGAGACGAAGTTCGGCGAGGGACCATCCCCGCGGGTGCGGGGAGCAGCTAACCAACCCGTTGTGTACCGGAGTTGTCTGGGGACCATCCCCGCGGGTGCGGGGAGCAGTGTTCGGCCTCGGTCTTCATCTCGTGCCGGTAGGGACCATCCCCGCGGGTGCGGGGAGCAGTGGTGGAGCTTGGCCGCGACGCGATCGACCGCGGGACCATCCCCGCGGGTGCGGGGAGCAGAGGGAGCGCTGCCCCGGCTGCACCGAAGGGCGGGGACCATCCCCGCGGGTGCGGGGAGCAGACTTGCTGACCTGCGGGTTTATTGCCGCAGGGACACGTTTTCAGTAACTATAACGAATTCCGGCCAATGGGGCATTGGGGGCTTTCGGTCTGGCGGGTGGTTCTCGCTGTTCAGAGCAAGCAGGTGATCCTACGGGATGGGGGCGGTTGTTTGCGTGCCGATGCTTTGGTTGGCTTGTTTTGGTGTGAGGTGGTGGTCGCTGCCTGTATCAATCGCTCATGAGCGATGAGGGGAGCGCTGGCTCCGGCCTCTTGCGCCGGCTCGGGGGGCCGGCCCGGTCGGTCTGGGCGAAGTATGACCGTGACAGCGATGGGTGGTTGCCGTTGTGGCGGCACATGGAGGATGCCGCCGCGGTGGCGGGTCTGTTGTGGGACCGGTGGCTGCCGGCAGGGGTGCGCGCCCTGGTGGCCGAGGTGTTGCCGCAGGGTGATGCGGACGCCCGTGCTCTCGCCGTGTGGCTGGCCGGTGTGCACGACATCGGCAAAGCCACGCCGGCGTTCGCCTGCCAGGTCGATCAGCTCGCCGACGTGATGCGTCAGCATGGGCTGGAGATGCGCTCGGCGAAGGCGATGGGGCCGGATCGTCGGATCGCGCCGCACGGCCTGGCCGGGCAGGTGCTGCTGGGGGAGTGGCTGGAGGAGCGGCACGGGTGGGCGCCCGTCCGGACCGGGCAGTTCACGGTGGCTGTGGGCGGGCATCATGGGGTGCCGCCCGAACATGCGCAGATCATCGCCCTGTACGAGCATGAGGAGCTGCTGCGTACTCCTGGTGCGAGCGGCCGCGTGTGGCGGCAGGTGCAGACCGAGCTGCTCGACGCCTGCACCGACCGTTTCGGTGTGACGCAACGGCTGGCGGGATGGCGGACGGTGAAGCTGCCGCAGCCGGTGCAGGTGCTGCTCACCGCGTTGGTCATCGTGTCCGACTGGATTGCCAGCAACCCCGACCTCTTCCCGTACTTCCCCGACGGCGCGTCCTGCAGTGACCAGGAGCGTCTCGCCGCGGCCTGGCAGGGACTGGACTTGCCGGAACCCTGGCGGGCCGAGGAAACAGCCCAGAGCGCGCAGGAGTTGTTCGCCTCCCGGTTCGAGCTGCCGGCGCAGGCGCGGATACGCCCGGTCCAGGAAGCGGCCGTGGAACTCGCCCGGGAGATGGAGGCGCCCGGGCTGATGATCGTCGAGGCGCCGATGGGGGAGGGAAAGACGGAGGCGGCGCTCGCCGTGGCCGAGATCTTCGCGGCGCGTTCGGGTGCGGGAGGCGTGTTCTTCGCCCTGCCGACCATGGCCACTGGCAACGCCATGTTCCCGCGCCTGCTGGACTGGCTGGAGCGGTTGCCGGGAGTGGCCGGCGCGCGCCGCTCGGTGCACCTGGCGCATTCCAAGGCCGCTCTCAACGAGGACTTCGCCGGCCTGATGGCCCGCGCCGGGCGAGTCGTGGCTGTCGGCCTGGACGAAGCGGCGCCCGCACCTCGACACCAGCGGAACGACGAGAAAGACCGCGCGGCTGCCGAACTCGTGGCACATGCCTGGTTGCGTGGCCACAAGAAGGCCATGCTGGCCTCGTTCGTCGCGGGCACCATCGACCAGTTGCTGTTCACCGGGCTGAAGAGCAGGCACCTGGCGCTGCGGCACCTGGCCGTGGCGGGGAAGGTCGTCGTCATCGACGAGGCGCACGCCTATGACACGTACATGAGCGTGTACCTGGACCGGGTGCTGTCCTGGCTGGGGGCCTACCGGGTGCCGGTGGTGGTGCTGTCCGCGACCCTGCCGGCCTCCCGCAGACGCGAACTCGTCGAGGCGTACTCCGGCCGGGCCGATGCCGAGCCGTACACGGCCGCACCGGACGCGTACCCGTTGCTGACGGCCGTCGCTCCGGGCGGCACCGCACTGTGCCGCCGCCCGCAGGCGTCGGCCCGGTCGACGGCCGTCTGCTTGGAGCGCCTCGACGACGGCCTGGACGTCCTTGCCGACCGGCTGGAGAGCGAGCTCGCCGACGGCGGGTGCGCCCTGGTGATCCGCAACACGGTCAGACGGGTGCTGGAGACGGCTCACGCGCTGCGCGAAAGGTTCGGGGCCGACAACGTGACCGTGGCCCACTCGTGCTTCGTCGACCTCGACCGGGCCGACAAGGACAACTCGCTGCTGCGCCTGTTCGGGCCGCCGGAGAAGCCCGGTCACAGGCCCGCGGGCCGGCACATCGTGGTGGCCAGCCAGGTCGCCGAGCAGTCCTTGGACGTCGATTTCGACCTGCTGGTCAGCGACCTGTGCCCCGTCGACCTGCTCCTGCAGCGCATGGGGCGCCTGCACCGCCACCAGCGCGGCCCGGGGCAAGGGCAGCGGCCCGTACGGTTGCGGGCGGCGCGCTGCCTGGTGACGGGTGCCGACTGGACGGCGGACGTGCCTGCCCCGGTGCGGGGCTCGGTCGCCGTGTACGGGCAGTACACCCTGCTGCGATCGGCCGCGGTGCTCCTCCCGCACCTGGACGGCGCGTCCGGGCGGCCGGTGCGGCTCCCGGAGGACATCAGCCCTCTCGTGCAGAGCGCCTACGGGGAGACCCCGGTCGGCCCGGAGCACTGGCAGGACGCGCTGAAGAAGGCACGCGAACAGTTCGAGCGTCACCGCGACGACCAGGCCGCGCGCGCCGCCGTGTTCCGCCTCGGAGACGTCGGCAAACCGGGGCGTCCGCTGTTCGGCTGGGTCGCCGCCGGGGTGGGGGACACGGACGACACCCCCGCCGGGCGGGCCCAGGTCCGCGACAGCCGCGACAGCCTGGAGGTCGTCGTCGTCCAGCGCCGCGGTGATGGAAGTCTCGTCACCCTGCCGTGGCTCAAGCCGGACAGCAAGAACCGGCAACGCGCCGGCCTCGCCCTGCCGCAGGACGCCACACCGACACGGTTCGCGGCCCGCACGGCCGCGAGCTGCGCCCTGCGGCTGCCCATGCAGTTCTCCGGCGAGACCATGGACCAAGCCATCCAGGAGCTGGAGCAGTTGTACATGCCCACGTGGCAGGGCAAGGACAGCCCTTGGCTCTCTGACCAGCTGATTCTCGCTCTCGACGAGGATTGTCAGACCCGGCTGGCAGGATTCTCGCTCCAGTACAGCCCTGACGACGGTCTGAAGGTGACCCAGCATGCAGACTGAATTACCCAATGTCGGTGCGGGCGAGACTCCGTCCTTCGACCTGACCCGCCGGCCGTGGATCCCGGTGCTGCACAGCGACGGTTCCCAGCACGAGTTGTCGCTGTGCCAGGTCTTCGACCAGGCAGGTGATCTGCGGCGCGTGGTGGGTGACCTGGCCACTCAGGAATTCGCTCTCATCCGCCTCCTGTTGGCCGTCGCGCACGATGCTCTGGACGGCCCCGGCAGCGTCGAGGAGTGGGCAAAGCTGTGGGAGGACCCTGACTGCTTCGCTCCCGTCCAGGGGTACTTGGAGGAGCACCGTGAGCGGTTCGACCTGTTGCACCCGCGCACGCCGTTTCTGCAGAGTGCCGGGCTGCGTACCGGGAAGGACGAGGTGTTCTCCCTGAACCGGATCGTGGCCGACGTGCCCGCCGGGGAGCCGTTCTTCACCGCGCGGATGCCGGATGTGGAGCGGCTGTCCTTCGCCGAGGCCGCGCGCTGGCTCGTGCACGTCCACGCTTATGACACCTCCGGTATCAAGACCGGCATGGTGGGTGACGCCCGGGTCAAGGGCGGCAAGGTGTATCCGCTGGGTACCGGCTGGGCGGGCGGGCTCGGCGGCGTCTTCGTGGAGGGCGCGACGCTGCGCGAGACGCTGCTGCTCAATCTGGTGGCGGCGGACACCGAAGCCCTCGACTTCTCTGACGGCGACCGGCCGGCCTGGCGCCGGGAGCCGTGCGGGCCGGGCTCGGACGGCCGCGCCGCGAGCGGGCTTCGCGACCTGTACACGTGGCAGTCGCGCCGGGTGCGGCTGCATCATGACGCGGACGGTGTCCACGGTGTCGTCCTCGGCTACGGTGACCCGCTCGCCTGGCGCAACAGGCACCGCAGTGAGCCGATGACCGCGTGGCGGCGCAGCCACGCGCAGGAGAAGAAGCTGGGGCAGTCACCCGTGTACCTGCCCCTGGAGCACGATCCGGCTCGCTCGGCCTGGCGGGGGATCGCCGCGCTCCTGGCCGACCGGCTGGAGGAGAGTGGCGGTGCCGGCGGGCCGTCGCGTCTGCGGCCGCGGATCCTGGACTGGGTCGCCCGTGTGGTGACCGAAGGCCACCTGCCCCGCCGTTTCCTGATCCGGGCCCGGGTGGCCGGGGTCAGGTACGGGACCCAGCAGTCCGTGATCGAGGAGATTGTCGATGACCGTTTGGTCATGCCGGTTGTCCTGCTCCACGGGCAGGACCCCACGTACGCCCGGCAGGCCATCGCCGCGGCGGAGGACGCCGACCGGGCGGTGCGGGCCCTGGGGGACCTCGCGGCCGACCTGGCCCGAGCCACCGGGGCCGAGCAGGAAGGACCGAAGGCCGCGGCCCGTGCCGAGGGGTTCGACGCGCTGGACCACCCGTACCGCGGCTGGCTGTCCGAACTGGCGACAGTTGACGACCCGTTCGAGCACCGCGAGACCTGGCAGCGCCTGGTACGGCAGACGGTGGGCCGTCTCGGGAACCGTCTCATCGCCGGCGCGGGCGACGCGGCGTGGCAGGGGCGACTCCACACTGGCGACAAGGGCGGCACCTACTGGCTGAACGCGGGCCTGGCCGACGTGTGGTTCCGCGGACGCCTGGCCAGAGCGCTCGCGGACCCCGACGCTCCCAACTCCACGGGCACCGGCGGAAGTACCGCCGTCCCGGACGACGACGGTTTGCCCCGGCCTGCTGCCGGAAACCGATCACGCCGCGACCGACCCGGAGGTGCCCGTATGACGTCCGTAACGCCCGTATCCCCAGCGGCTGCGCCCGCCGTGGTCCCGGTGCACCGGCGGGTCGCGGACCTCGCCGCCGCGCACATCGGATCCTGGCAGCAGGGATACCTCCAGGACAGACCCCAGGCCGTGGCCGCCCTGGCCCGCCTGCGCCGCGGTGCGGGCCGTGAGGCGGGCGAGACGCCCGACCTGTGGGGCCTGATCGACACCGATCCGCTGCACACCCGGCCCGAGGGGACGCGGCCGTTGAGCGAGGTGGAGCTGGTGCGCGCCGAGAACGCGCTGCACGCCGCCTGCACCCTGTGGGCGTTCCACCAGCAGTCCCGCGGCGCGCCCATGCACCGCCGGCACAGCCGGGAACGGCCCGGCGGTCTGGGCGCGGCGGTCCGGCGTCTGATGCCGGCCGACGGCACCGACGAGCCGGCCCGTAAGCGTCTGGTCCGGGCGGGCACCGCCTCCGACCTCGTCACGCTCGCCCAGCGGCTGCGCGACATCGTCGCCCTGCTGCGCCGCGGCGACATCCCGCTCGACTACGCCCTCCTGGCCGGCCAGCTCTATGTCTGGCAGTGGCCGGACGGGCCCGCCACCGTCCGCCGCGCGTGGGGCCGCTCCTTTCACGAGCAGCGGCAGACCCGGCCGGCCTCGGACGAGAACACCACCTTGGACAGTGAATAAGGACGCCTCGTGAACCGTATCTTCCTGGACGTACACGCCCTGCAGACCGTCCCGCCCAGCAATCTCAACCGGGACGACACGGGCGCGCCCAAGACTGCCGTCTACGGCGGCGTCCCCCGTGCCCGTGTCTCCAGCCAGGCGTGGAAGCGGGCCATCCGCACCTACTTCAAGGACGAGCACCTCCTCGACCCCTCCGAGCTGGGGGTGCGGACCAAGAAGGTCGTGGAACTCCTGGCCGACCGGATCACCGCCCTCGACCCGTCCGTCGCACAGGAGACGGCGCTCACGCTCGCCGACAAGACCATCAGGGCCGCGGGCATCAAGACCGAGGTCCCCAGGCGGAAAGTCGATCAGGCGAAGAAGGACGCAGGGCCCCTCCCCGCTCCCGAGAGCAAGTACCTGGTCTTCCTCAGCTCCCGGCAGCTCGACGGCCTGGCCCGCCACGCCCTCCAAGGCGCAGCCGACATCACCGCGTTTCTGAAGACCAAGGAGAACAAGGCGCGGGCCAGGGAACTCGCGGACAGTCGCCACTCCGTGGACATCGCCCTGTTCGGCCGCATGGTCGCCGACGTCGCCGACATCAACGTCGACGCCGCCGTGCAGGTCGCGCACGCCCTCAGCGTCCACCGGGTGGACAACGAGTCCGACTACTACACCGCCGTCGACGACGAAAACAGGGACGAGGAGACCGGCGCCGGAATGATCGGCACCGTCGACTTCAACTCCGCGACCCTGTACCGCTACGCCGCCCTCGGCGTGCATCAGCTCGCCGCCAACCTCGGGCAGGGCCTGCGCGAGGAAGAACCGCGCACCGAGCCGGTACGCCGCGCCGTCGAGGCGTTCGTGCACGCCTTCGTCTCCTCCCTGCCCACCGGGAAGATCAACACCTTCGGGCACCACACCCAGCCCGACGCCGTCGTCGTCAGGCTGCGCACCACCCGGCCGATCAGCTACGTCGCCGCCTTCGAGGACCCGGTCCGCAGCAACGGCGGCCACCTGCGCGAGGCCGCCGACCGGCTCGCCGCCTACGCCGCCGACGTCGAGCGCGCCTACGGCGACCCCGAGACGACCCTCACCTGGGTCCTGCGTGTCGGCCCCGCCACGCTCAAGCTCGCCGAGCTCGGCACCGAGGCCGGCACCCAGCGCGAACTCGCCGCCTCCGTCGCCCGGGCCGTCGCCGAACGCCTGGAGAAGCCCGCATGAGCGGCACAGGCGTCCTCGCCCTCCGCCTGGCGGGCCCCCTGCAGTCCTGGGGCGCCTCCTCCCGCTTCACCCGGCGCACCACCGAATCGGCACCGACCAAGAGCGGCGTCGTCGGCCTGCTCGCCGCGGCCGCCGGCATCGAACGCGGCGACGACATGCGCCTCGCCCCGTTGGCGGGGCTCCGCTTCGGCGTCCGCGTCGACCAGCCCGGCACCCGCGTCCGGGACTTCCACACCGCCCACCACGGCGTCACCGGCACGTCCATGCCCCTGTCCGAACGCATCTACCTCGCCGACGCCGTCTTCGTCGCCGCACTCGAAGGCGACCACAACCTGCTCACCACCCTGCACAACGCCCTGCGCACCCCGGCGTACCCGCCCTACCTCGGACGACGCTCCTGCCCGCCCACCGAACCGGTCGGCCTCGGACTGCACGAGGACACCCGCCTGGAGGATGTACTGACGCGCGTGCCCTGGCAGGCATCCGCCTGGTACCGCAGGCGCCACCCCACCCCGCGCACCCTGACCGTGCTGCGCGAGACGGCCCCCGGCGAATCCGTCGCAGCGGCGGACGTCCTGCGCGACCAGCCGGTCAGCTTCGACGCCGCACACCGGCGGCACACACTGCGCACCATCGCCACCACCACCGTCCCCACCCCCGCCCCCGTCCCGGCCGGCGGCAGCCCGCAGGGCACGCACGATCCGTTCGCCGCACTCGCTGCCCTGGAGGATGACAGCGCCTGATGTTCCTCACCCGCTTCCGCGTCAACACCGCACGGCCCGGCGCCCGCCGCCTGCTGTCCTCACCCCAGGCCATGCACGCCGCCGTCATGTCGTCCTTCCCGCACATCCTGCCCTCCGACACCCCGCAGCCCGGCGCACCGCGCGTGCTGTGGCGCCTGGACCAGCAAGCCCGCGCCGAGGTTCTGCTGTACATCGTCAGCCCTGAGCGCCCCGACCTGACCCACCTGGTCGAGCAGGCCGGATGGCCCGCCGTCACCGGCCCCGACAACCCCGGCTGGCATACCCGTCCCTACGCCCCCCTCCTTGACCGGCTGGCCGCCGGTGACCGCTGGGCCTTCCGCCTGACCGCGAACCCCGTACACACCATCCGCCGCACAGAAGGCGAACCCCGCAAGGTCACCGCCCATCTCACCCCCATCCACCAGATGGGCTGGCTGCTCGACGAGAAACGCCAAAACCGCCTGGGCTTCCGCATCTGCGAGAAACCCGCCGAGAGCCGGCTCCTGCCCGAGGGCACCACCCACCAAAAACGCCCCCACCCCGGCGACCGCTACGAACTGGCCATCCGGGACACACGGCCCCTCGCCTTCGACAAGTCCCGCAGCCCGGGCGGCCGCCGGGACAAGCCGGTCACCGTCGTCACCGTCACCTTCGAAGGACGCCTGGAGATCACCGACCCCGACGCTCTGCGCCGCACCCTCACCCAGGGCGTCGGCCGGGCCCGCGCCTACGGTTGCGGCCTCCTCACCCTCGCTCCCCTGACCCCGAAAACGCCATGAGCACACCCGCCCAGCGCCCGGCACTGACCCCCCGCCAGCTCACCCGCACCGACGAACGCCTCTCCTTCGTCTACCTGGAACGCTGCACGGTCCACCGCGACGCCAACGCCATTACCGCCCAGGACGCCGAGGGCACCACCCACATCCCCTCGGCGACCATCGGCACCCTCCTCCTCGGCCCTGGCACACGCGTCACCCACCAGGCCATGAGCGTGCTGGGCGAGACCGGTGCGGCAGTCTGCTGGGTCGGCGAACACGGCGTGCGCTACTACGCCTCCGGCCGCGCCCTCAGCCGCTCCTCCGCCCTCATGGAGGCCCAGGCCAGGCAGTGGGCCAACCCGCGCAGCCGCCTCGCTTTGGCGCGCGAGATGTACCGGCTGCGCTTCCCGGAGGAGGACCCGGCCGGCCTCACCCGTCACGAACTGCTCGGCCGCGAGGGCCGACGGCTCAAGGACTGCTACCGGGCCCAGGCCACCCGCACCGGCGTCCCCTGGCGGGGCCGCCGCTACACCCCCGGCGACTTCGCCGGCGG
>NZ_JBEZUP010000046.1:0-55044 GCF_040636485.1 Streptomyces sp. NPDC038707 | reverse complement strand
CTTGTCCATGGGCGGTATGCCTTTCGGAGAGGCCTTTCGGTATGCCTTCGGGAGGAGCCCGTTGTCCGGGGAGGTGGGCGGTCGGCGGTCCGCCACGGCCGTGCGGGGTCAGTGCGGGTGGCGGTAGGCGGGGTAGTCCGTGTAGCCGGTGGGACCGCCGGTGTACATGGCGTACCGGGCGCGGACGGGATTGACGGGGGCACCGGTGCGGATCCGCTCGACCAGGTCGGGGTTGGCGAGGAAGGGGCGGCCCAGGGCGACCAGGTCGGCTCCGGCCCGCAGGAGCCGCTCCGCTGCCGCCCGGCCGCCGTCGGCCGGGATCTGGTCGGCGGGCAGGACGGGATTGGCGACGAGGGTGCCGGCCCACTGCTCGCGCAGACGGGTGAACAGCGGCCGGACGGGGTCGGCGAAGGCGATGTGCAGGTACGCGAGGCCCTTGCCCGCGACGGCCTCGATCAGGGCGGGCTACAGGACCTCGGTGTCGGTCTCGGTGATGCCGTTGACGGTGTTGCCCGGGGAGATGCGCAGGCCGGTACGGCCGGGGCCGATCGCCTCGGCGACGGCGTCGACGACTTCGGTGGTGAAGCGGATGCGGCCGGCGACGCTGCCGCCGTAGCCGTCGGTGCGGCGGTTGGTGCCGGGGGCGAGGAACTGGTGGAGCAGATAGCCGTTGGCGCTGTGGACCTCGACCCCGGCGAAGCCGGCGTCGACGGCGCGGCGGGCCGCGGCGGCGAAGTCCGCGATGGTCTGCCGGATGTCCTCGGCGGTCATCTCGCGCGGGGTGACGGCCGGCCGCCGTCCGGTGGGCGTGTGGACCGGCTCGGGCAGCGGGACCGGCGAGGGGGCGATCGGTGTCAGTCCGCTGGTGTCGGGGTGGCCGATGCGTCCGCCGTGCTGGAGCTGGAGGAACATCGGACCGCCGCCCGCGGCCTGGACGGCCTTGGTGACCTGACGCCATCCGGCGGTGTGGCCGTCGGTGTGCAGGGCGGTGATGTTCGGGTACGTCCGCCCGACCGCATTGGGGGTGGACGCTTCGGCGATGATCATTCCGGCGGTGGCGCGCTGGGCGTAGTACTCGGCCATCAGCGGGGTGGGGGTGCCGTCGCTCTCGGCGCGGTTGCGCGTCATCGGCGCCATGACCAGGCGGTTCGCCAACTCGTACCGGCCCAGACGGGCGGGAGCCAGCAGGGGGGACGTGGTGGTGTCGTCTGTCATGGACTTACCGTAGAAGTTGACGCCCATGTCAGATTCAAGCCGGGGAGTTGTGATCCGCGTCATGCGCATCGGTGAACTGGCCCGTCGTACCGGAGTGAGCGAGCGCTCACTGCGCTACTACGAGAAGGAGGGCCTGCTCTCGGCCCGGCGGACGCCCGGCGGCCACCGTGAGTACGCCGAGACGGCGGTGGACCGGGTGCGGCGCATCCAGGAGCTGTACGCGGCCGGGTTGTGCAGTTCGAAGATCGCCGAGTTGCTGCCGTACATGCGCGACAGCGACGGCCGCCCCGTCCGGACCGCGGACGAGTACCTGGTCGGCGAACTGACGGTGGAACGCGCCCGGATCGACCGGATGATCCAGGACCTCCAGCGCTCCCGCGCCGTGCTGGACACGGTGATCGAGGCCGCCGCACGCCCCCGCGAGAGCGCTCCCTGATCCGCTGACCGGGCCGCCGCCGGGCAAGGGCGCCGGCCGGGCGTGCCGAGGCCCCGCGGGAGAGCCTCGGCCGCAGGTCCTACTGGGACTCCTCGTGCCGGATGAGGGCGGCGATCAGGTCGTGGGGTGTGGGGGTGCCGGAGTCGTTCCCGTGGGCGTCGCCGCCTTCGAAGGCGGCGGCTTCCGCGCTCCGGGGGAACATGGCCTGCTCGTAGGCGGTCAACGCGGCCTCCGTGTCGCCGGGATGCGCGGCGAGGGCCTCGCCGAGTCCGGCGCCGTCGAGCATGGCCAGGTTGGCGCCTTCGCCGTTCGGGGCCGCCAGGTGGGCGGCGTCGCCGATCAGGGTCACCCCCGGCACCCGGTCCCACCGGAGCCCTGTCGGCAGGGCGTAGAGGGGGCGCAGGACGGGCGCGGTGTCGCTGTCGGTGATCAGTGCGGTGAGTTCCGGTGCCCAGCCGTCGAATTCCCGCGCGATCCGGGTGGTGGCCGCGGTGGCGTCGGTGAAGTCGATGGCGGCGAACCAGTCCTCCGGTTGGGTCAGTCCCACGTAGGCGTGCAGGGTGTCGTCCTTCTCCCGGTGGGCGAAGAGGTCCTTGTCGGGCGTGTGGACGATCATCGAGCCGCCGCCGACCGCCTTCGCGGCGGCCGGATGGCGGGTGACGGCGTCGAAGAGGTAGGTCTCGACGACCGACTTGCCCGTGTACTCGGGTGTGGCGGTGGTCAGGAGCGGCCGTACCCGTGACCACGCGCCGTCCGCGCCGACCAGCAGACCGGTGACGACCGTGGCACCGTTGGCGAACGTCACCTCGTGACGGCCCTCGCCGAGGGTCCGGACGCGGCCCGCCTTGTGCCCCCATCGGACCGTGCCGGCCGGGAGCGAGTCGAGCAGCATCTGCCGCAGATCGCCGCGCTGCACCTCGGGGCGTCCCCCCGTGCCGTCGTCGGCCTGGTCGAACAGGACGGTGCCGTCCGGGGCCAGGAACCGCATCGCCTGTCGGCCCTCCAGGACGAGGCCGCCGAACTCGTCCAGCAAGCCGGCCGTTTTCAGGGCGAGTTGCCCGTTGTAGTCGTGGATGTCGAGCATCCCTCCCTGCGCCCGGGCGGCCGGGGAGGGCTCCGCCTCGTAGACCGTGGCCGGTATCCCGTGGACATGCAGGACACGCGCCAGCATGAGCCCGCCGAGCCCGGCTCCGATGATCGTGACATCAACAGTCATGGAAGGGTTCCTCCTCTGGTTCGGACCGCCCGGCAAACGCCCGGCGGCCGGTTCCGCAGACACCGCCGCGGACGGCCCGGACGATGTGCCACCGGCAGCCGCCCCGCTGGGAGCCCGCCGCCGGCCACCACCAACCTCCCTCCGCCCGCCTACAAACCACCGACAAACCACCCACGGCCACCGACAGTTCATCGACAGCCGTTCCTGGCTTGGCAGGCCGGCGCGGGTGACGAACGGGGTACCGCCGCCGGCACCGGGGTCGCGGTGCCCCTCGCGTACGGCGCCGCGCCGCTCACGCGCACCGGCGCCCCTGTCTGTCCACCGCCGGCCGGCCGGGCGTCCGCTGGGGCGCCGGCCCGCTCTCGCCTCCGGATCGGGCAACCTGGCGATGGTTCCGGGGCACAGCACGGCATCAGCCGCGGATCTGTCCGGGCTACTTGACCAGTCGGAAGGCGGGGTGCCCGACCCAGGCCCGCAGGAACTCCGCCGTTCCCAGCGCCGTCCAGTCGTCGTTCGTGATCCCCACCACCCCCGGAAGGCCGGCGACGACCGACGCCTGTCCGTCCAGCAGCTCGGCTTTCGCCACGCCCCCGATGACGTCCATGACAGCGGCGGTCAGCAGGGCCGTGGCCACGTGGTCGATCTCGCCGTTGCAGCCGGCGCTGACATTGACGGCATGGGTCGGCCTGAAGCCGAGGACGGCCTCCACCTCGGGCTCGTCCGCGTGCTCAGCCTCGAACGTGCTCTCGTCGCCGGCACCCGGCCCCATCAAGTAGACCAGGAAGGGCCGACGCCGGTCCTCGCGCTGCGGATTGAATCCCACCAGAGCTGTGAGACCCTCGTCCGCCATGGTGTTGCCGAGGAGTGGAAGCGGGAACGGCTTCCGCCAGTCCTTCTCCCGCCTGTCCTCGACGCCCAGTCGTTCCACTGGCACGTTGACGTCGAAGAACCCCGGCCGTTCCTCGTCGAAGCGGGAGGAGAGCCCCGCCATCAACGCGCGCAACTGCCGCAGGGCAGCCGGGGAGAGCGGCTCCGCCAACTCGATCACCAACGTCGGACCGGACATGCTGGAAGCCTAGTTCGATCGGCTCCTCGACCGCTCACCTTGCCTCCACACCGAGTCCCGCCGCTTCACGCACCCGCGCACCCGCGCCGCCGACCCGCCGGCGTACCGTCGTCCGCCACGGTCTGACGCCGAGCTTCCCGGTGGTGCCGAGGTCCAGGTGCGGGGTCACCGTCACCGGATCGGCGCCCTCCTTCGCCCGGCCCCTTACAAAGGGCACGGCGACCGGCGTGCCGGACTCCGTGGTGTTGCGCCAGACCAGGCCGGCGGTCGCCGACTCTCCGGGCTCGAGCCTGACCGGCCGGGGCCGCCCCCGGCCTACTCGGTCGTCTTCACCTTCATGAGCGGCGCCGGCCGGGCCGTGACCAACCGGACCGAGACCGTGCGCGACGTCCGCCCGGGACAGACCGCGCGGGGCCAAGCCGTGCCGTGCCGTGTCGTGCCGATGTCACGATCACCGACAGGCCACCGGCTCGCCGCACTGTCACCCCAGGGGTTCCGTGCCTCGGGTGAGCGCAGAGCGCAGCGGCTGTCCCGGCACGGGCGGTCCCGGCAAGCCGGGCTACTGGCCGTGTCGTTCCAGGTAGATGGAGGTGAACACGGCGACCTTGGCGCGCAGGGCCCAGGGGTCGAAGGGCTTGCTGATGTAGTCGACGGCGCCGGCGGCGTAGCCACGGGCGGAGTGTTCGGACCCCGTGCCCATCGCCGTCAGGAAGATGATGGGCACGTCTCGTGTGCGTGGGCGGCGTTTGATGTGGGCGCAGGTCTCGTAGCCGTCCATCTCCGGCATCTGCACGTCCATGATGATGACGGCGAAGTCGTCGTGGTCGAGCAGGGCCTTGAGCGCCTCCCGGCCCGAGGAGACCGTGACGAGCTCCTGTTCGAGCGTGGCCAGCACCGCGGTCATCGCCAGCAGGTTGTCCGGCTGGTCATCGACGACGAGGATCTTGGGCATGCCCTGCCGGCCCGGCGGCAGCACGGCCGTCGTGGCCTGTTCGACGGCATCCAGCTGGCGTTCGAGCAGCTCGCAGCGGTCCTCCGCCGCGGCGCGCTGGGCCTGTGCCTCCTCCAGGGCCGCGCCGAGGCGTTCGACCTCGAACTGCAGCGCGTCGCGCTCCCGGAGAAGGCCGTAGACATCCGGATGCGCCTTCGCGATCTCGTCCGCCCGCCGCTGCACCGCGGCGCGGTCGACCTCCAGCTGGTTGAGCCGTGTCTCGAGGTCTGCGATGCGCTGCGTCCGGTCCAGCAGCGCATCGCCGAGGACGTCACCGCGGACGCTGGAGCGGCGGGAGACATGGTCGGCGTCGGCCAGTTGCCGCTCCAGGATCTCCACGGCGTGCTTGGGCGAGGAGGCGGCGTCCACGGCCGATCCGTACAGGCCGCGCACCAGCTCGATGGCCTCGGTGGTGACCGCGGTCCCACGATGTTCGGCGACATCGGCGAAGAGGTCGCTGATCACCTGCCATGGCGGTAACCGGGTGCCGTTGAGGTACCGGGAGACCGTGCCCGGGTCGAGCCGGCGCCGGGCCGCGTACCGGCGGACGGACACATCGAGGCTTTCGAACAGTTCGCGCAAGGCCTCGGCCAGTGCCCGGGGCGCCTCGTTCAGGTCGTCCCCCAGAGGTCGCAGTTCACCCATGGCTGTCGCTCTCGGCCTGACCGGCGTCCGCGGGGGCCGGCGGCTGGGCAGCGCTGCCCTCGGCGGCGACGAGCCGGTTGAAGAACGCCACGGCCGGCCCCGTGGCGGCAAGGCCCACGAGCAGGCTGCGCGCGGCCCCTTCCCCGGCGGCGGCCGTCAGCCCGCCCGCCGCCGCGCCGGTGAGCAGGCCCAGCAGAAGTACCAAGGCCGATCTCAGTGACAACAGAGGACGGTCCACCGCGCGCTCCATTCTTCCCATCCCGCCGGCGTACGACGGGACGTGCCCCCCATCCGGCCGTTCGCGGACGGTGGGACCAGGATGGACGAAGCCGGGGGTGTTGCGGTCCACGATCCTGAAGCGGGGTCGTGCGAACCGCCTGTTGCGCGGACGTTGCCGCCGCTCGTGCCGCCGTTCTGGCCGGTCAGGCGCTCGGTACGCGGGCCTCGCGCCGGTGTTGCTCCGCAACGGTGTCGCTCTTGGGCAACGCCCGGCAGCGCGGGGCGACTTGCCGGAGGACGACGGCGACCGACTCGGCACATGTCCGTTACGGGTCACGCGGACCTGCTCCGCATCGTGCGGATGCGACAGAGCACCGGACATCCTTGCGCACCTCGCTCGGCGACACTCCTGGCGGGCACATTGGATCGTCGGCCGACATGACGCTGCGACCTGTGCAGGTGGACATCAAGGCTCTCGACAGCTCGCGGTCGGCCGGTTCTGGGCGGAGGCGCTCGGCTGGACCGCCGACAGCCCGGGCGTGACCACGTACGTCGGTCCCGCGGGCGGCATCGTCCGGCCGAACCCCGTCCTCGTGTGCGTCGATGTCATTCCCGTCTCCGAGTCCGGGACGCCCGCGAAGAACACACACGTCGGCCAGGGACACCGGGCCGGTCGCCAGGGTCGTGGTCGACTGCGCGGATCCGCGGGGCGCGAAGACCGTGCCGGACCGCGTCCACCTCGGCCTGTTGCCGTACCCCGGTGACGACAAGGCGGCGGAGGTGGCCCGGCTGCGGGCTCTCGGGGCCGCCGACCTCGACCTGGGCCAGGGCGACGTGCCGTGGTCGTGCCTCACCGACCCAGAGGGCCACGAGTACTGCGTCCTCGCCCCGTCCTGACTCGCCCCCTCCCGACACGGGGCCGCCGCAAGACGTCCGGCCCGCCGGCCCCGGTCCGTGCGGCCGGCGCCGGTCATCCGGGCCCTGCGTCCGGCTTCCCCGGCAGGCCGGCCAGGTCGTCGACCAGGGGCTGGACCCGGTAAGGGATGACCGCGCTCAGCGCGATGACCGTCGTGCTGCGACGGACTCCTGGCACTTCCAGGACGTGGTCGATCACCTGTTGCACGTGCTGGTTGCTGGTGCCCGCGATGCGGCACCAGATGTCGCCCGGGCCCGTCACGATGTGGGCCTCGAGGATCTGCGGCACGGCCCGCAGGCGCGCGGCGATGGCGGCGCGGGCCGGCTGGTCCACCTCGAACGTGGTGAACGCCTCGACGACGTGGCCGAGCGCGGCGACGTTCACGTCCGGTCCGTAGCCGGTGACCACGCCGGAGCCGGTCAGCCGGTCGAGCCGCGCCTGCAACGTGCCCCGGGCGACGCCGAGTTGGCGGGCGATCTCCAGCAGGCCCTCGCGCGGGCGCTCCCTCAGCAGGCGCAGCATCCGGCCGTCGAGCCGGTCGAGTCCCTGTCGTGCCACCGTACCTGCCGATCTGTGACCTCGGAGACACCTTCACGCCCCATTCTTTGTCAGATTAGCAACGGGAGACGGAGTCTGTTGCCTGTACGACGGCCGATGGCTCACGCTGTGGGATCCCCGTCCACGAGGAGCAGTCGTGAGGCAGCACTCCCACCCGTTCATCCCGTACCGTCCCGAGCGGTACGACGAGGCCGAGATGGTCCGGCGGGGGAAGGACTTCGTGTCGTTCCTCGACCGCCGGCGCAGTGTGCGGTTCTTCAGCGACGAGCCGGTGCCGCGCGGTTGCGTCGACCTCGCCATCGCCGCGGCGAACACCGCGCCTTCCGGGGCTCACCTTCAGCCGTGGAAGTTCGCCGTGATCGGCGACGCGGAGACCAGGCACCGTATCCGGATCGCCGCCGAGGAGGAGGAGCGGGTCAATTACGAGGGCGGCCGGATCCCGCCCGAGTGGCGCGCCGCGCTGGCCCGCCTGGAGACCACTTCGGACAAGAGCTATCTCGACGTGGTGCCGTGGATCGTCGTCTGCTTCGCCGAGAAGAGCACCGTCCTGCCGGACGGTTCGCTGCGCAAGAACTACTACGTGAACGAGAGCGTGGGCATCGCCTGCGGCTTCTTCATCGCCGCCCTGCACGCGATGGGGCTGAGCACCCTGACGCACACGCCCAACCCGATGGGCTTCCTCACCGAGATCTGCGGGCGGCCCGGCAACGAACGGCCCTACATCCTCTTCCCCGTCGGCTACGCCGCCGCCGACTGCGAGGTCCCGGACCTGGCGCGCAAGTCGCTGGCCGAGGCGACCGTGGAGAGCCCGGGGCTGCTGTGACCGCGCTCCCCCGAGCGGCGCGGCCTCGCGTGTCGCGGGGGGGCGTTCAGCGGTCCGCGGCTTCCAGGGACGGGGGCAGGCGCAGGGCGAGGATGTCCCGGTGGCCGTTGACGTCACCCGGTACCAGGCCGTCGTCGTGGGGGAAGACCGCGGTGCGGCCGGTGGTGTCCGTGGTGACCTCTTCCGTCCCGGTGGGGCTCTCGGTGCCGTCCGCGGCCACGTCCAGCCGTCGTACGACGCCGGTGCGCAGGTCCTTCGCGAACACGTCGCGGGCGCCGTTGGTGTCGCCGGGCACGAGATTGTCCGCCGCGGAGGTGAAGAAGACCCGGCGCGCGCCCGCGCTGAGCCGGCCCCGGCCCGAACCGTCGTGTGCCTGCGCGCCGTCGGCGGCGGTGCTCACGCGCCGGGTGGTGCCGGTCGTCAGGTCACGTACGAACACGTCGGCCGCGTCGTTGGTGTCGCCGTCCACCACGTCGGCCGACGGGGAGGAGAAGACCGCGTAGCGCCCGTCCGGGCCGAGGCCCGTCGTGGGTGACGCCGGCATGTTCAGGGTGTTGCCCTCGCGGTCGACGGCGGCGGGCACGGTCTTCCCGGTGCGGGTGTCGTGGACGTAGAACCACCAGGGCCTCGGTCCCCGTGGTGCCCGCGCCGCGGCCGTCCCGCGCGGCGGGTACCACATCCGGCGGAACCCGATCCTGCTGCCGTCCGCGCTGATCGTGGGCGCCAAGGAAGTGCTGGTTCCCCCGATGTGGTCGGTGAAGACGCTGGCCAGCCTCGTGGTGCCCCTCGCCCGGTCGTGCACGAACACGTCGATACCGCTGTTGGTGTCCTGCGGCACCAGGTCGTCGCGGTAGGAGGCGTACGCCACATGGCGGCCGTTCGCGCTGATCACCGGGTCGTAGCTGTTTCCGGGATCTCCGCCCGGGCGGGGCACGACGGCCTCGGTGCGTCCGGTGGCGCGGTCGTGCACGAAGACGTCCCAGGCGCCGGGGGTGTCTCCCGGGGCGAGGTTGCCGGCGTAGGAATCGAACGCGACGTAGCGTCCGTCCGCGCTCACGGAGACGTGCGAGGCGGCGGCGTCGGCCTGGCTGCCGTCGTCGGCGACGTCGGCGCGGTCCACGGCACCCGTACGCAGGTCCTTCACGAAGACGTCGGCGAGGCCGTTGGTGTCGCCCGGCACCAGGTTGCCGGCGTCCGAGACGAACGCGACGAAGCGGCCGTTGCCGCTGACCACGGCGTCTCGCGACTCCCCGTCGGCCGGGGTGCCGTCCGCCGCCGTGCTCACCACCACCGGGCGGGGGTGCCACGTCCCGCCGCTCGCCGGGGGTGTGGCCGCCGCCGGCACCACGCCCGCCACGCAGGCCAGCACCGCCGCCGGTAGGACGACCGGTCCCCGGAACCGCATGTCCCCTCCCCTGCCCCGCTGAGGGCCCTTGCGGCCCGAGCCGAGCCAATCCCGGCGCGCCCGCCCGGGTCAACAGGCGTTCCGGCCACCGGCGGTGGCTTCGCAAGTTCACCTTGTCCAAGGTCTTGACCGGGACCGCTCCATGGCTATGGTCTAGACCTAACAGGCGAAAGGTCCAGACCACCGTCGGCCCTCGCCCCGCCCCATCCCGCATGACCGGCAAGCCCGGTTCCTCAGGCGACGGTTGAGACACACACCGAAGGAAGTGGCAGGCATGAACACGAAGAGACGAGCGGCTCTCACGATCGGCGCGCTGGTCGCCCCGGTGCTCGCCGTCAGCCTCCCGGCGAGCACGGCCAGCGCCCACGGCTGGGTGACGCTGCCCACGAGCCGGCAGCAGCAGTGTGCCGAGGGCGTCGTCGCCTGCGGTCAGATCAAGTACGAACCGCAGAGCGTCGAGGGGCCGAAGGGCCTGCGGAGCTGCAGTGGCGGACACGCGGAGTACGCCGAGCTCGACGACGACAGCAAGGGCTGGAAGGCCACGCCGGTCGGCACGACCGCGACGTTCACCTGGCACAACACCGCCCGGCACGCCACCGCCAACTGGCAGTATTTCATCGGGGGTCAGAAGATCGCCGAGTTCGACGGCCGCAACCAGCAGCCGGCCGCGGACGTCAGCCAGCAGGTGAACTTCGGCGGCTTCACCGGCCGTCAGAAGGTGCTCGCCGTCTGGAACATCTCGGACACCGCCAACGCCTTCTACTCCTGCGTCGACGTCAACATCGGCGGCGGCAACGACGGTGGCAGCGGTGGCGGCGGCGGAGACACCTGCACCGCGCCGGCCTGGGACTCCACACGCGTCTACAACGGCGGCGACACCGTCTCCTACGGCGGTCACACCTGGCGCGCCAAGTGGTGGGTATCGGGCGACAAGCCCGGCACCACCGGCCAGTGGGGCGTCTGGGAGGACCTCGGCACCTGCTAGACCCGGGCCCGGGCCCGTCGGTGCGCCCCCCGGGGGGCGCACCGGCCTCAGCAAAGCGCGGGGACGGGAGTGCCCAGGGGAGCCCGGTTCGGGGCAGGGCACCCGTACCGTCGGCCGGGCCCGTCGCCCGCACTGCCCAGTAGGTGGCCAGGACGGCTCGCGGACGATCGGCTGGGCGGGGCCGTTCCCGCCCCCGGAAAGCGGGTGGACCGCCCGTCTCCGGGTAACCGGGAATCCAACCAGTGCCGCAGCAGGAGCAGCGCACGACGACGGGAGGAGCGTCATGGCCGGGGTTGTCGAACGGATCAAGCAGTTCGCGAGGAGCCCGCAGGGCCGGCGGACGATCGAGCAGGTGCGCAGGACCGCCGCCGATCCGCGCCGCCGCGCCCAGGCGCAGGAACTGATGCGGAAGTTCCGCGGTCGCCGGTGATCCGGACCGGGCCGCGGGCGGCGGGACCAGGTTCCGTGAGCGCGGTCGGAACACGGCGCGGCGGGCCCGTCCTCCCGGAGGCACTGCCGCCGGGGCCGGGCCTGCGGCACCGGCGGCGGCAGCGGGCCCGAGAGGAGCCGGACGAGCGGTGATGAACGACAGTTGGCCTGCGGTCGTCCCGCCCGTGACCGGCTGTCCAGCTCCCGGTTCCCTGAAGGCAAAGTTCTCCCCCCAAGATCGGCATGTCCGTGACACCGATCAAGGAAGCGCTTGTGAACACGCATCGCACACCGCGCAGAGCCGCCGCCCTCGCCCTGGGGGCCGCCCTGCTGGCCCTGCTGACCGCCGCCCCGGCCGGGGCCGACGACGAGGGCCTGCCCACGGTCACCCCGGTCGGCGAGACCGCCGCCCTGTACGACGACAAGGCGGGCGGCGAGGCCGACGCGGACGACCCCGCGATCTGGCGCAACGCGGCCGATCCCGACCACAGCCTCGTCATAGCGACGGCGAAGAAGGGCGGCCTGCGCGTGTACGGCCTGGACGCCCGCCTGGTGCAGTCGTTGCCGGCGCCGCGTCCGCCGGCCGAGGACGACGCCCCGGGCCGCTTCAACAACGTCGACCTGGTCACCGGCCTGAACACCCCCGCCGGCCGGACGGACGTGGCCGTGGTCAGCGACCGGGGCAACGACCGGCTGCGGATCTACCGCATCGACCCGTCCCGGCCGGGCGCCCCGCTGACGGACATCACCGACCCGGCCGCCGCCCCGGTCTTCTCCGCCGACCAGGCCGAGATCAACGACCAGCGCACCGCGTACGGCCTCGCCACCTGGCGGGACAAGACCACCGGCCGCTCCTACGCCCTGGTCAGCCAGCGGGAGCGGACCCGGCTCGCCCTGCTGGAACTGACCCCGACCGCGCGCGGCACCGTCGGTTACCGCAAGGTCCGCACGCTCGACCTGCCCGCGTCGTTCCGCCTGCCCGACGGCACCACCTGGTCCCCCTGCGCCGAGCCCGGTGAACTCCCCCAGGTCGAGGGCATGGTGGTGGACCCGGCCACCGGCACCCTGTACGCCGGCCAGGAGGACGTCGGCATCTGGCGGCTGCGCGCCGACCTGACCAGTCGGCCGGTCCTGGTCGACAAGGTCCGCGAGTACGGCGTCCCCGGCGTCTACGACGAGACCACCGAGGAGTGCACGGCCGGCGCCGATCCCGGTTTCGGCGGTGAGCACCTGACCGCGGACGTCGAGGGCCTGACCCTGTTCCAGGAGTCCGACGGCGACGGCTACCTCTTCGCCTCCAGCCAGGGCGACAACACCTTCGCCGCGTACGACCGCGAGGTGAGCGAGGACAACGAGTACGAGGGCGGCTTCCGCGTCGGCCCGGCGTCCGCGACGCTCGACGGTTCGGAGGAGTGCGACGGCGCCGCCGTGCTGAACGCGCCGCTGGGCAGCCGCTTCCCGAACGGCCTGCTGGTCGTCCAGGACGGCCATGACACCCCCGAGGTCCCCGACGGCGAGGGCGGGACGCGTACGGCGACCGGCTTCAAGTTCGTCGACCTGGGCGACGTGGTGGACGCCGCCGGCCTGTGACATGAGGGTGCCCCGCGGATGTGCGTTCGCACGAGCGCGGGGCACCCTGCCGTCCCGTGGGGGAGCTCCGGGCTTCGCAGGTCCGGGGGTCAGTCCCCCTCGGTTTCGAAGGTGTGCAACAGATCCGCGGCGACGCTCACGGCGATGGTCGCGGGTTCCTTGCCGGTGATGCCGGGCAGCCCGATGGGGGTCTTGATCCGGTCGATGGCCGAGTCCTCGTGACCGCCCTCGGTGGCGAGGCGTTTGCGGAACCGCGCCCACTTGGCCGCCGACCCGATCAGCCCGATGGAGCCGAGGTGGGCGGTGCGCAGGGCGGCGTCGCACAGAGCGGCGTCCTCGGCGTGATCATGCGTCATGATCAGGACATGGGTGCCGCGCGGCAGTTCCTCCAGCACCTCCTCGGGCAGCAGCGGCGTGTGATGCACGCGCACCTGCGCCACCGCGTCCGCCAGCACGCCGAGCCGTTCCTCGGTGAGCAGGTCGGCACGGCTGTCGATCAGGTGGAGGTCGAGGTCCTGACGTGCCAGGATGCGTGCCAGTTCCAGCCCCACGTGTCCGACGCCGAAGATCGCCACCGCCCGTACCACCGGCAGGGGTTCGAGCAGCACCGAGACCGTGCCGCCGCAGCACTGCACCCCGTGCTGGTTGGTCACCTTGTCGTTCAGGGCGAAATCGATCAGCTCCGGCTCCGGCTCGGACGCGGCGATCATCTCCCGGGCCCGGTCGATGGCGACGGCCTCGACGTTGCCGCCGCCGATCGAGCCCCACGTGCGGGTCCGCCCCACCACCAGTTTCGCACCGGCGTCGCGCGGGGCGTGACCGCGCACGGTCGCCACGGTCACCAGCACGCCGGGCTCCCGGCGTGCTCGCAACCGTGCGACCGCGGCGACCCAGGTCATGTCAGGCACCGCGCAGCGCTTCCGCGTCGGTCCGGTCCCTGCCGACGGCAGCCTGCCCGTTGCCCGCGTGCCCATTGCCCGCGTGGCCGTTTCCGGCGTGGCCGTCGACGGACTGCCCGAGCCTGACCTGGCCGTTCCCTGCGTGACCGTTCCCGGCGTGACCGTCGGCGGCGGACCCGGTGCCGGCCTGACCGCCCTGGGAGGCGTCGGCCTGGCGAGCCGCCTGGATCGCCCAGTACACCGCCTCCGGCGTCGCCGGCGAGGCCAGCTCGACGCTCGCCCCGCTCGGCCCGAACGCGGCGGCGGCCTGCCGCAGCGCCTCCCGCACCGAGAACGCCAGCATCAGCGGCGGCTCGCCCACCGCCTTGGAGCCGTAGACCGCGCCCTCCTCGGTGGCGTTCTCCAGCAGCGTGACGTTGAACTCCTCGGGCATCTCCGAGAAGCTCGGCAACTTGTAGGTGCTCGCCGCCTGGGTCAGCAGCCGGCCGCGGTGCGGCCCGTCACTGGCGTCCCAGCGCAGATCCTCGAGCGTCAGCCAGCCCGCACCCTGCACGAAACCGCCCTCGACCTGACCGATGTCGATCAGCGGGGACAGGCTGTCGCCGACATCGTGCACGATGTCCACCCGACGGATGCGGTACGCGCCGGTGAAGCCGTCCACCTCCACCTCGGTCGCCGCGGCGCCATGGGCGAAGTACTTGAACGGCGAGCCCCTGAAGGTCTTCGCGTCCCAGTGCAGCCCCTCGGTCCGGTAGAAACCGGCCGCCGACAGCTGAACCCGCTGGAAGTACGCCGTGCGCACCAGGTCGTCCCAGGCCAGCTCCTGGTCGCTGCCCAGGAGGCGCGCCACGCCCCCGACGATCCGCACGTCCGAGGCATTGCCGCCCAGCCGGCTCGCGGCCACCCGCAGCAGTCGCTCGCGCAGCTGCTCGCAGGCGTTCTTGATCGCCCCGCCGTTGAGGTCCGCCCCGGAGCTGGCGGCGGTCGCCGAGGTGTTGGGCACCTTGTCGGTACGCGTCGGGGCCAGCCGCACCTTGTGCAGCGGGATGCCCAGCGTGGTCGCGGCCACCTGCATCATCTTGGTGTGCAGGCCCTGGCCCATCTCGGTGCCGCCGTGGTTGATCAGGACCGAGCCGTCCTTGTAGATCAGCACCAGCGCGCCGCCCTGGTTGAAGGCGGTGAGGTTGAACGAGATGCCGAACTTGATGCCGGTGAGCGCGAGCGCCCGCTTGGTGTGGGGGTGCGCGGCGTTGAAGGCGGCGATCTCCCGCTTGCGGTCGGCGAGGCCGGCGTTGTCCTTGACCTGCTGCCAGACGGTGGCGATCCGCTCGGCCTGCGTGACCGGCTGTCCGTACGGCGTCGTCTGGCCCTGGGCCGGCCGGTAGAAGTTGCGCTCGCGCAGCTCCACGGGGTCCAGGCCGAGCCGCGGTGCGCAGCGGCCCAGGATGTCCTCGATCACCAGCATGCCCTGCGGTCCGCCGAAGCCGCGGAAGGCGGTGTTGGAGACCGTGTGGGTCTTGGCGATACGGCCGGCGACGCGGGCGTTGGGGATCCAGTAGGTGTTGTCGATGTGGCACAGCGCGCGGGCCAGCACCGGCTCGGACAGGTCCAGGCTCCAGCCGCCGTCCGCGACCAGGGTGGCGTCCAGGGCCTGGATGCGGCCGTCCGCGTCGAAGCCGATCTTCCACCGGGCGTGGAAGCCGTGCCGCTTGCCGGACATGGTCAGGTCCTGCGTCCGGTTGAGCCGGAACCGCACCGGCCGGCCGGTCAGCTTGGCGCCGAGCGCGGCGACCGCCGCGAACCCGTGCGGCTGCATCTCCTTGCCGCCGAAGCCGCCGCCCATGCGCAGGCACTGCACGGTCACCTCGTGGGCGGGCACCCCGAGCACGTGCGAGACGATCTCCTGGGTCTCCGACGGGTGCTGGGTGCTGCTCTGGATGAACACCTGCCCGTTCTCGTCGATCTGGGCCAGCGCGGCGTGGGTCTCGAGATAGAAGTGTTCCTGACCGGCGAACTGGAACTCGCCGGTGAACACGTGCGCGGAGTCGGCGAAGCCGGCGTCGATGTCCCCGGTCTCCATGAGGGGCTGGGCGCCGTGGTAGCTGCCGGCCGCCATCGCGTCCTGGAGCGTGACCAGGGACGGCAGTTCCTCCAGCTCCACCTCGACGGCCGCCGCACCGAGCCGGGCCGCTTCCAGGGTCTCACCGAGCACCCAGGCGACCGCGTGGCCGTAGAACATGACCTCGTCGGGGAACAGCGGTTCGTCGTGCTTCATCCCCGCGTCGTTGACGCCGGGCACGTCGGCTCCGGTCAGCACGCGTACCACGCCGGGCAGCGCGAGCGCGCGCTCGGTGCGCAGCGCGGTGATCCTGCCGTGGGCCTTCATGACCTGGACGGGATAGGCGTGCAGCACGTCCTTGGTGCGCCAGACCAGGTCGTCGGTGTAGAGCGCGGTGCCGGTGACGTGCAGGGCGGCGCTCTCGTGCGGCAACGGGACGCCGACGACGGGATTCTCGGGGCGTTCGGACAGATGACTCATGACGACACCGCCTCGGTGGTTCCAGCGTACAGCTTCAGCAGGCTCTGGCCGAGCATCGCGGAGCGGTAGTCGGCGCTGGCACGGTGGTCGTTCATCGGCGTGCCCTCGGCCTGCAGCACCCCGGCCGCGGCCTCGACCGTCTGCGCCGTCCACGGCCTGCCCTCCAGGGCCGCCTCGGTGGCCAGGGCGCGGATCGGGGTGGCGGCCACGCCGCCCAGGCCGATGCGTGCCTTGCGGACGATCCCGTCCTCGATGTCGAGCGCGAAGGCGACCGCGACGCTGGAGATGTCGTCGAAGCGCCGCTTGGCGATCTTGTGGAAGGCCACGACCGGCGACAGCGGCAGCGGGACGCGCACCGCGCGGATCAGCTCGCCGGGGCGGCGCACGCTCTGCCGGTAGCCGGTGAAGTAGTCCGCCAGCGGCACCTCGCGCTCCCCGTCGGCGTCGGCGAGCACCAGCGACGCCTCCAGCGCGAGCAGCACCGGCGGGCTGTCACCGATGGGGGAGCCGGTACCGAGGTTGCCGCCGAGGGTCGCGCTGTTGCGGATGAGCCGGGACGCGAACTGCGGGAACAGCTCCGCCAGCAACGGGATGTCGCCGTCGAGGCGGCGTTCGATCTCGGTGAGCGTCAGCGCCGCCCCGATCTCGATGACGTCGGATTCCACGCGCAGTTCCCGCAGTTCGGGCAGCCGGTCGACGGCGACCACGCAATCCGCCCGGCGGGACCGGATGTTGACCTCCACGCCCCAGTCGGTGGAGCCGGCGACCACGACCGCGTCGGGCCGCTCGCGCAGCAGCCGGAGCGTCTCGTCCAGGGTGTCCTTGCGCAGGAACGCGCTGTCGTCCTGGGTGTACTCGGTGGCGACCGGTGCGGGCGGGGACTGCTCGCGGCGCTGCGCGAGCGGGTCCTCGGCTGTGGGCTCACCGACGGCGAACGCGGCGTCGCGGATCGGGCGGTAGCCGGTGCAGCGGCACAGGTTTCCGCTCAGGGCGTGCAGGTCGAACCCGTTCGGACCGTGCTCGGCGTCGGTGGCGTCGGCGGGGGCCGCGTGCGCGCAGCGGTCGGGCCGGTAGTACTCGGCGGCCATGCTGCAGACGAATCCCGGGGTGCAGTAGCCGCACTGGGAGCCGCCGCGGACCGCCATCTCCTCCTGCACCGGGTGCAGGGTGGAGGGCTTGCCGGGTTCGCCGGCGGTGGCGAGGCCTTCGGCGGTGACGACCTCCTGGCCGTCGAGCGCCGCGACCGGGACCAGGCAGGCGTTGACCGCCACCCAGTCGGTGGGCTTGTTCACCCCGGGACGGGCCACCAGAACCGAACAGGCGCCGCACTCACCCTCGGCGCAGCCCTCCTTGGTGCCGGTCAGGCCGCGCTCGCGCAGGAAATCCAGCACCGTGGTGTGGGGCGCGGCCGGTGAAATCGGTGTTTCTTTTCCATTGACCGTGATGCGCGCCGCTACCATGACAGGCCTTCGTTCCGGTTCGCGATCGATCGATTCATCATGTTCGCCAATTTCAGGCAGCTTTCTGTGTTCAGACGCGCCGCGCAAAAGGGGCGGGCGCCAAACGGCACGCGACAGCTACATGCCGGGATATCTGCGGGAAAACTCGGGACGTGCCACGGGCGGGCATCGGAACGGCGAGGTCAGCAGCCGTGTGCGATGCGACCCGGAACCCAGACCGTGCGGCGAGCGAGGCGACCGGGATCAGAGCTGGTGTACATCTGCTGGTCGCCTCCTTTCGGCGGTTATGGTTCGACGTCTACCGCAAAATAGTGGCTGGGACCACGGAGTTCAAGAGGCCGGTCCCGGCCGCCCTCTTTTCAGTAGTCGACGCGGTCGGACTTCGCGATCCACGCGTCGAACGGCGCGGTGCGGTTCGGCAGGTCCAGATGGGCGACCTGCAGCGGCCACGCCTCCATGGGCCGCTTCTCGAACAGGTCGTAGAACTTGCGGTCGTCGAAGCCGGCCACCGCGGCGTCGTGGCGGTCGGCGCAGTACACGAGCCGGTCGAGGCGCGCCCACAGGGCGGTGGACAGGCACATGGGGCACGGCTCGCACGAGGTGATCAGGGTGCAGCCTTCGAGGATGAAGGTGTCCAGTTCCTTGCAGGCGGCGCGGATCGCGTTGACCTCGGCGTGCGCGGATGGATCGTTCGTGGCGGTGACCTGGTTGTGTGCGGTGGCGACGACCACGCCGTCCTTGACGATCAGGGCACCGAAGGGGCCGCCGCCGTTGTTCGCGCTGTCGGTGGCGGCGGCGATGGCCTGCTGCATCCACTCCTGCTCGTTCTGGACGATGGTCGCGGTGTTCACGGTCACGGTTGCTCCTTGTCGAATGCGGTGGGGCGGGGTGCGGGTACCGTCGGGGAGGCGACGGCACCCGCACGAGCAGGGGTCCGGTCGGACGCGGCGGACGTGCTGCGGGGAGCTTCCCGCTCTTTCGCCGTTCGTGCTTGTTCGAGCAGTACACAGCCAGCCGAACGAATCAGCCAGGCGCCGAAAACATGAAACGTGAGCAGTGCGGGACGGATGCCTTGTAGGTTCCTACGAGGGCTGCCCCGGCCCGGTGTCGGTGATGCGACCGTCTCGTCTGGAAAGCTGCTGTTCGGCAGGGGTGTGTGCCGCTTCGCCGGGGATCCTGGACTCCTCCCGGACAAGATCGGTACGGGAGGATCCCGGCCACGGGCGCGGTAGGGCATCCGGTACGGGGGTACGCGTGCGGCATGCTGAAACGCGCGCTGTGGCAGGGGCTGGTGGCGGGTGCCGCCGGGGTCGTGGTGATGACCCTCGGCGAGAAGGCCGAGCAGCGCCTGACCGGCCGGCCCGACTCCCATGTCCCGGCACGCACGCTGGAGCGGCTGACGGGCCTGTCCGAGCGGCCGGGACGGCAGCCACTGGCGGTGAACTGGGCGATGCACTACGGGCAGGGCGCGCTGCTGGGGGTGCTCCGCTCGGTGATGGCACAGGCCGGGCTGCGCGGGCCGGTGGCGTCGGCGCAGTTCACGGTGGTGAGGCTGACCAACGACCAGATCCTGGAGAACGCGACCGGGGTCGGCGCGCCGCCGCAGACCTGGCCGCGCGGGGAACTGCTGGTGGACCTGGTGCACAAGGCCGTCTACGCCTTCGCCGCCGGCGCCGTCGCCGACGCCCTGGCCGCCCGCTCCGGCCCCGGCCCCGGACAGGGGCACGCCGCCGCACGCCCCGGCCGGCACGCCGGCGCGGGACCGCTCCCCCGCCGTCGGTCCTACGGTCGCTGAGCGAACGAACGGCAGCGGGCAGCGAACGAACGGCAGCGGGCGCGGAGTGTTCACCGCGGCCGGGGCACGGCGGCATCCACCGGACACGTCCTACCAGCCCGCGATCACTGGCGCCGGCCCCGCGCCGGGCTGCCGCCCCGCCGGTGCCGTGCGGTCAGGACGGCACGCGGGGAAGTCGCCCTCCGGGTACGTCGTGCACGTCGGAGGACGCGGTCGTGTCGAGCAGGAGCAGGGCGTCGTGGTCGGGGGTGCCGGGTTCGGCGGTGTAGACGCCGATGCGCTGTCCGGGGGTGCCGTCCAGGTGCATGGGCTGAGAGGTGAGGGTGAGGGTTCCGACGCGGGGGTGGTGGAAGGTCTTCTGGGCGGGCTTGCGGCCGGTGACCTCGTACCGCTCCCACAATCGGACGAAGTCCGGGCTCTTGAGGAGGAGTTCGCCGACGAGGTTGGTCAGGTCGGGCGCGTCGGGGGCGGTGCCGGCGGCGGCGCGCAGGCGGGCGACGCAGCCGGTGATCTGCCGGTCCCAGTCGGTGAACAGGTCGCGGGCCGCGGGGTGGAGGAAGAGGTAGCGGGCGAGGTTGCGGTGCCCGGCCGGCCAGTCCGCCAGGCCCGCGTACAGGGCGAGGCCACCGGGGTTCCAGGCGAGTACGTCCATGCTGCGGCTGATGACGTAGGCGGGGTACGGGCGCAGCGACTCCAGCAGCAGTTTCAGGTGCGGGCGCACGGAACGGCTCGGCGCGGGCGGTGGTCCGGGCGCGTAACGGGCGGCCCGGGCGGCGAGATCCCGCAGGTGCTGGTGTTCCTGGTCGTCCAGCCGCAGGGCGCGGGCGAGCCCGTCGAGGACGGCGGGGCTGGGGCGGGTCTCCCTGCCGCGCTCCAGGCGTACGTAGTAGTCGATGCTGATCCCGGCGAGGGTGGCCAGTTCCTCGCGCCGCAGCCCCGGAGTCCGGCGCGGGCCGGGGCCGACGGTCAGTCCGACCTGCTGGGGGCTGGTCCGGGTGCGGCGGGCGCGCAGGAATCGGCCCAGTTCCGCGCCCTCGCTGGAGCCGGTGCGGTGTTCGGATGCCATGGCTTCAGTGTCACACCGCTGTGACCTGGGCGGCAGCGGCGTGGGGGGCCCTGTCATGACCCCCGAACAGCCCGGCCTGCCCACGGGCGGGGAAAGGCGCGACGGTGGACACCCCGAAATCCCTTGTGGAGGTTGCCTTTCTCATGCGCGCAGCAGTCATGTACGGAGCCGGAGACGTCCGCGTCGAGGAGCGGCCCGACCCGAGGATCGTCGAGCCGACCGACGCCGTGGTGCGCACGCTCGCCTCCTGTGTGTGCGGCAGCGACCTGTGGCCCTACCGGTCCATGCCCGCCGCCGGCACCGGACGTCCCATGGGCCACGAGTTCCTGGGCGTGATCGAGGAGACCGGCGCGGATGTGCCCGGTCTGAGGCCGGGTGACCTGGTCGTCGCCCCCTTCACCTACAGCGACGGTACGTGCGATCACTGTGCCAAGGGCCTGCACTTCTCGTGCCGCAACGGCGGCCGCTACGGATTCGACGGGGTCGACGGCGGCCAGGGGGAGGCGGTGCGCGTCCCGTACGCGGCCGGCACCCTGGTCAAGCTGCCGGTGTCCGCCGACTCGGCGCTGCTGCCGTCGCTGCTGGCGCTGTCGGACGTGATGACCACCGGTCACCACGGTGCGGTCACCGCCGGCGTCGGCCGCGGCGACACGGTGCTGGTCGTCGGTGACGGGGCGGTCGGCCTGTGCGCGGTGATCGCCGCCCGGCGGCTCGGCGCCGAGCGCATCGTGCTCGCGGGCCGACACCAGGAACGTACCGCGCTGGGCCGCGAGTTCGGTGCGAGTGAGGTCGTCGCCGAGCGCGGTGCGGAAGGCGTCGCCCGCGTGCGGGAGTTGACCGGCGGCGTGGACAAGGTGATCGAGGCCGTCGGCACCCGCCAGGCCCTGGACACCGCTCTCGGGGCGGTCCTGGACGGCGGCACCATCAGCCGCCTCGGCGTCCCGCAGTACGAACAGGGGCCGCTCGGCCGTGCCGAGTTCCTGCGCAACATCACCCTGACCGGCGGTGCCTGCCCCGCCCGCGCCTACATCGGGCAGCTGCTCCCCGACGTCCTGGACGGGACGATCGCCCCCGGCCGCGTCTTCGACCGCGCCTTCCCTCTCGACCGGGTCCCGGACGCCTACCGGGCCATGGCCGACCGCCAGGTCATCAAGCCCCTCATCCTCCCCTGAACGGCCCGTGGGCGGGGCCGGGGGTTTCACGGCCCCGCCCAGGGTGGCCGATGAGGAACAGGGGGCCGTGCAGCCCGCGCACGGCCACCGCGGCGTCGGTGACGGCGGCCGTCGTGATCACCGTCAGCGGTGGGGGGTGCGGGTCGCCAGTTCAGGGGTCGGCTGCCCAAAGTGGCCGTCGTGCACCGGCGAGGGCCCGGCGCCCACGGCCGAGATGGGTGCGCACGGTGCGACGAATGCGGCAACAGGCTACTGACCGGGACGCTGTGCGTGGTGGTCGGCCGGCTCGTCGTCGCCGCCCGGCCGCAGCGCGATCGCTCGCGCGCGGTGCTGCGCCGGGCTTACCGCCGGGGGGGTCGTCCGTGCTGCTCGTCGTGGGCCCGTCGGCACCGGCTCGGGGCCGCACGCGGGCGACTCTTCCGACGTGCATCGGATGCCCTTCGACGGGGCGGCCGTCACCGCCGTGCGCGGCGTGATCGCCGCGGAGTGCCTTGTCCTGGGCCACCTGCCGGCCGCGGGCCGGCGCCGCCGGGTGCCGTGCCGCGGCGAGGGCGACGCGGACCGCTCCCGCCCGCAAGAGGGCGGAACCGCCAGGCCCGCGGGAGACCGCCGGAGGGACCGGAACCGGTCGGCCCCTCCCCCGCGGAGTGGGTTGTCAGAACGGCCTCAGGTTGTCAGAACGGTTTGGTCGGCAGGTACTTGCCGTCCAGCGTGATGACCGCGCGCTCGCCGCCCTCGGGGTCGGCGACCTTCTTCACGTCCAGCTTGAAGTTGATCGCGGAGATGATCCCGTCGCCGAACTGCTCGTGGACGAGTGCCTTGAGCGTGGTGCCGTAGACCTGGAGCATTTCGTAGAAGCGGTAGATCGTCGGGTCGGTCGGGATGCCGCCGGGGATCGAGCCCCGGGTGGGGATCGTCTGCAGCAGCAGCACCGCGTCCTCGTCCAGGCCCAGCAGTTCCGCGACGGCCTCGGCCGACTCCCGCGGCAGGGCGTGCTGGCCGAGTACGGCGGCGGTGGTGAAGGCCACCGACAGACCGGCGGCGTCGGCGATCCGCTCCCAGGTGAGGTCCTTGCGGGTCTTGGCCTCGACCGCCTTCACGGCGAGGGCCTGGCGGGCGGCGGGGTCGAACTGTGCGTGCACCATGAGAATGACGCTCCTCGAGAGAAGGGTGAGAGGGGGTGTGTGAGCCGGAGGTCAGGCCACCTCGGCGGCCGGGTGGCCGCCGGGGGCGAGGTCGTCGACGCGGCCGGAGGCGATGTCGTAGACCCAGCCGTGCAGGGTGAGCGTCCGTTCCACCAGGCCGCGGGCGACCGAGGGATGGGTGGCCAGGTTCGCCAGCTGCGCGAGCACGTTCTGCCGTACCAGCGCCTCGACGTCGCCGGCGCGAGCGGTGCGGGCCCTGGAGGCGTCCGCATGCCGCAGCCAGGCGGCGACCGCCCGGGCGCCGGACAGATCGTGGTGCCGGGCGAGGGCGGTCATCGCGCCGCAGGCCGAATGCCCGCACACCACGACGTCCGTGACGCCCAGGACCGCGACGGCGTACTCGACGCTCGCCGCGACCCCGTCCGGGCAGGGACCGTGAGCGGGTACGAGGTTGCCGGCGGTGCGCACGACGAACAGCTCGCCCGGTTCACTGTCCGTGATCAGCTCCGGGACGACACGGGCGTCCGAGCAGCCGATGAACAGCGTGTGCGGGCCGTGCTGACCGGCCAGACCGGCGAAAAGGGCCGCCTTGGCCGGGAAGACGTCCCGCTGGAACCGCGCGACGCCCTCCGCGAGATGACGCATGGGATCACTCCCCTTCGATGGGATCACCGCCCCTGACGGGCCGACGCGTCCCACCATGCATGACCGTGCCCTATAGCGTCCAAGACTTACCGGACCTAGCTCCTATAGGTGTCATCTATAGTTCCGGGATGGCCTTGGAACTCCGTCATCTGCGCTACCTGCTCGCCGTGGCCGAGAACGGCACCTTCACCCGCGCCGCCGAAGAACTGCACGTCTCCCAGCCGACGCTCTCCCAGCAGATCAAGCAGCTCGAGAGACTGCTCGGCGCCCGGCTGCTGGACCGCGGCGGCCGCACGGTGCGCCTCACCGACGCCGGCGAGGCCTACGTCCAGCACGCGCGCCGCGCCCTGCGCGACCTCGCCGCCGCCGAACGCGCCGTCCACGACGTGCACGACCTCTCCCGCGGTCATCTGCGCCTCGCCGTCACCCCCACCTTCACCGCCTACCTCACCGGACCGCTCGCCGCCGAACTCCACACACGCCACCCCGGCATCACCCTGACCCTGCGGGAGATGACCCAGGACCGCATCGAGGCCGGTCTGCTGGCCGACGAGATCGACCTCGGCATCGCCTTCACCGGCACCCACCTGCCCGGCATCACCGCCACCGAACTGTTCACCGAAAGCCTCACCCTCGTCACCGGCACCCGTCATCCCGCCGGCGACCGGAGCGCACTACCCGTGGAGGACCTCGCCCGGATGCAACTCGCTCTGCTCACCGCGGACTTCGCCACGCGCACCCACATCGACCGCTACTTCGACCAGCACGGCATCAGCCCCCGCACCGCGGTGGAGGCCAACTCCATCCAGGCCCTCACCGCGATCGTCCAGCGGACCACGCTGGCCACCGTGCTGCCCGACGCCCTCGCCCACGAGCACCCCGACCTCACCGTCATCCCGCTCGACCCGCCCCTGCCGGACCGCACCGTCGCCCTGCTCGCCCGCACCGACGCCTACCGGAGCGCCGCCGCACGCGCCTTCGTCCGACTCACCCACGACCTCGTCCGCACCCGCCCCTGCACCCCCGCTTCCCCCGCTCACCGGACCGGATGAGGTGAGAGCAGTACCGGTAGTGCGTCAGGGTGGGGTGGACCCGCTTGTCGATGTGGCCCCGTACCCGTTCATCCCCCGTTCACCGGTCCGCCCCGGCACGGTCGCCGGCCTCGGGTGACGCGCCCTTCCCCCCGCCGGCGGGCCTGGTGCCGCGCAGGCCGGAGGCGGAGACCGCCGCGCCCAGCAGCACCATGGCCACCGGGACGACGAGCGCGGTGCGGTAGGCGTCCAGCACCGCGCCCGGTGAACCGTCGGCACCGGCCACCGCGATCCCGTACACCGCGGTCACCGCGGAGATCCCGACCGCCGAGCCGAACTGGGTGAAGGTGTACAGCAGTCCGCCGGCCAGACCCTGCTCGTCCTCCGCCACGCTGTCCGTCGCCGCGATGGTGAGCGGCCCGTAGGCGAGGGCGAAGGCGGTGCCCGCCGTGATCAGGCTCGGGAACATCACCGCGTACGACCAGTCCGCCCGGACCGGCAGGAAGAGTCCGTAGGCCACGACCGCCAGCAGGAAGCCTCCGAAGATCACCCTGCTGGTGCCGTAGCGGCTCACCAGGCGCGGGGTGAGGACGGGCGCCAGCACGGCGTCGCAGCCCATGGCGATCAGCGCGATCCCGGCCCGCAGGGAGGACCAGCCGCGCAGTTCCTGCAAGTAGAGCGTGACGATGAACTGGAAGCCGAAGAACGCGCCCAGGAACAGCGACGCGCCGAGGTCGGCCCGCACCATCGCGGTCTTGTGGAAGATCCCCAGCCGGACGAGCGGGACCTTGGCACGCCGCTCGACCACGACGAACGCCGCCACCAGCACCGCTCCCGCGACGAACGCGCCAAGGGTCAAGGCCCCTCCCGTGCCCGGGTGTTCGAGCCGGGTGATGCCGTAGGCGAAAAGCAGCATCGCGGCGGCGGCGCAGGCCGCGCCGGTCAAGTCGATCCCCCGTGACCTGGGTTGGGGACGGGTCTCGGCCGGCAGCAGTACGAGCGCCGCGAGCAGGATGGCGACGGCCAGGAACACCGGGGCGAAGAACACCCAGCGCCAGCCGAGTCCGGTCAGGAGTCCGCCGATGACGAGGCCCAGCGAGAAGCCGCCTGCGCCGACACCGGCGAAGACCAGCAGGGCCTTGTCGCGCCGTGGCCCCTCCGGATAGGAGGTCGTGATGATCGACATCGCGGCGGGGGTCATGAAGGCCGACGCAACGCCCGTGACGAACCGGGCCACGACCAGCATCCAGCCGGTCGTCGCGAAGCCGCCCAGCATGGAGAAGACCAGGAAGACGCCCAGCCAGGTGAGGAACATCCGCCGCCTGCCCAGCAGATCGGCGGCGCGGCCGCCGAGCAGGGTGAAACCGGCGTAGCCGAGCACATAGCCGCTCATCACCCACGCCGTGGTGCCGGTGGTCAGGCCGAGGTCGGCGCGGATGCCGGGGACGGCGACGGCCAGCATGGCGACGTCGCTGCCCTCGAGGAAGATGGTGCCGCACAGGACGAGCAGCAGGGCCCGGGCTCGTCGGCCCTCGCGGGCCGCGGGGACGGTGGACACGGTCCCGCCCCTCATCCGCATCGCCTGGTCGACGCCGGTTCGCCCGCGCCCGACACCGCTCGTCGCCCACCCCGCGCGCCGGACGGCTCGGACCCCGCCCGCGCGTCGAACCCCACCCGTCCCGGAGCTCCCACCATCGCCATGGCGGCGACCGTACCGAGCGGCCGGCAGGCCGGGCCACTCCTTTTGCGCGCGCCCCGGGATTCAGGTGGACGGCCGGCACACGGGGGGCGATGTGGTCAAATCTCCGTTGAGCGCAAGGGAGTTGAGAGCCGGGGCCCGGAAATTGCTTTGCCCCGGGGATCCGGCCGTCCTAGGCTGAGGGCACTTCGATGAGAGGCTCCCCGGAAGTACGCCGCAGTGCGGGAGCGTTCCGCCTCGCTGAGGCGCCGGAGGGGCGGCAGCTGTCTTCGGCGACCCTTCCTTCCGGAGGTTCCTTCATGAACATCGGTATCGGCCTGCCCATCGGCGACCCTGCCGCCCTGCTGACCTGGGCCCAGCGCGCCGACGCCGGGCCGTTCAGCACGCTCGGCCTGCTCGACCGGCTCGTCTACCACAACCCGGAGCCGCTGGTGGCCCTCGCCGTGCTGGCCGGCGCCACCTCCCGTGTCCGGGTCCAGACCGAGGTGCTCCTCGCCCCGCTGCGCGACACGGCCCTTCTGGCCAAGCAGGCGGCCACGTTGGACCGGATGACCGACGGACGCCTGGTCCTCGGCCTCGGCGTCGGCGGCCGGGATGACGACCACCGGGCCACGGGCATCGACAAGCACACCCGGGGCCGGCGCCTGGACGAACAGATGGCGGTGCTGCGCCGCCTGTGGTCGGGCGAGCCGTACGGCGAGGGAGCCGGCCCGATCGGCCCCGCTCCCGCCCGGCCCGGCGGCCCCGAAGTGCTGTTCGGCGGCTTCCGGCCCGTCGCGCTGGAACGCGTCGCGCGCTGGGGCGATGGCTTCCTCTCCGCCGCGGCGCCTTCCTGGGCAGGCGGCTTGTTCGAGACCGTCCGCGCGTTCTGGAAGGAGTACGGACGCGAGGGCGAACCCCGCATGGTCGCGCAGGTCAACGTCGCGCTGGGCCCCGAAGACGTCATCGACGACGCCCGGGCCACCATGCACGCCTACTACACCTTCACCGGCATGGCCGACAGCATGGTGGCCGACCTGCTGACCACACCCGCCGAGATCCGCGCCGCGATCGCCGTCTTCACCGACCTGGGCGCCGACGAGGTCATGCTCTATTGCCACGGCCGGGACCCCAACCAGGTGGACCGCCTCGCCGACGTCCTCTGACGGCCCCGGACACACACGGGGCCGCCGGCATGGTCGCGTTCCGGGGCCGGGCTGCTTCCCGCACGGGCGGGACTGCGAAGATGCGCTTCGTGATGACGGACGCGGAGTGGGAGGCTTTCCAGGGGGATCTGCGCTTCGGGCAGGTCTTCCGGGGCACCGTGGTGAAGGTGCCCAGACCTGGGGCGATCGGACTCTTCGTGGACATCGGACGGGACGTCGGTGGCTTCGTCGACGTCCTGCTGTTGCCGGAGCGGACAGAGCGCTGGCCCGTCGAGGGCACTGTCGCTGATTTCGAGGTCTGGTGGGCGGACAGCCGCCGGCAGGTCCGGCTGAAGCCGTCCGACCCGCGGTATCTACGGGATGACTTCCCGGACTTCGTGGCCCGTGTCAGACCCGGCTGGCCGTCCGACATCGGCCGCCCTGTGCGCACCGACGTGTTGTAGGACCGAATGAACGTGCCGCCCGCGCCCCAAGCCGCCGGCCTCCCCGCCAGGTACGGGACGGCCCGGAAGCCGGGGGCGGCTTCCGGGCCTCGTGCTGCCCTGGTACTCAGTACCAGTACCAGCCCCTGGTGCTCAGCACCAGAACCAGCGGCGGGCGGGCTTGTCGCTGAAGATGCGTCGCATCGATGCGGCCATGGCTGTTCACCTGCCTCCCCGTCGCGGGTGAGGGCGGTCAGCGACTCGGTCAGCAGCGTCTGCGCCACCGCCGCGCCGGCACAGGTGTAGGGGCCCGCGCCGAACGGGACGTACGCGCCGTGTTCGCCCGGCTCCTCCCAGCGCCGGGCCGGAAGGTGACACCACCGAGTTCGACGGGGTGAGAGAGGGTGCGGCCGAGCAGCCAGGGGCGCTCGCCGGCGCCTTCGTCGGGCACGCCGACCAGCGCGGTGCCGTCCGACATCCTCCCGAAAGTTTCGCTGACCGTTCGACCGATTGCGGAGGCTCGAACACCGGGAGGAAGGTGCGTCGACAGCCCAGATGAGCCCTGCACACACCTTGACCCGGCTCGGCGGCTGACCATACATTCCCACCGACCATTCGTCATCGTGACGTCCATTCACATATATGACTAACACCGGATGAGGTCAGCGTGCTGAAGGGCATTCTCTTCTTTCCCGTCACCCCCTTCGCGAAAGACGGTTCGGTTGACACAGCGAAACTTTCGGAGCATCTGAAAGCGGGGATCGAGGCCGGAGCGGGCGGTGTCTTCGTCGCCTGCGGGACCGGGGAGTTCCATGCGCTGGGCCCGGAGGAGTTCGCCTCGGTGGTGCGTACGGCGGTGCGCGTGGTGGGTGGCCGGGTGCCGGTGTTCGCGGGCACGGGCGGCGCGTCGGCCCTCGGCCGCCAGTACGCGCGGGTCGCCGAGGAGGCCGGTGCGGACGGACTGCTGCTGATGCCGCCGTACCTGGTGGCGGGGCCGCCCGCCGGGCTGGTCGCCTATGTGCGCGAGGTCGTCGCCGCCAGTTCCCTGCCGGTGATCGTCTACCAGCGCGGCACCGCCCGGTTCGATGTGCCGGCGGCTCTCGAAGTGGCGCGGCTGCCCCAGGTGATGGGGTTCAAGGACGGCACCGGCGACCTGGACCTGCTGGCCCGGATCGTGACCGCGGTCCGGGCGGACCCGGCCACCGGCGGGGAGGAGTTCCAGTTCTTCAACGGCATGCCCACCGCCGAGGGGACCCAACTCGCCTACCGGGCCATAGGCGTGGAGCTGTATTCCTCGGCGGTGTTCTGCTTCGCCCCCGAGACCGCCCTGGCCTTCCACCGGGCCGTCACGACCGGCGACGACCACCTGGCCCAGCGGCTGCTGGCCGGCTTCTTCCACCCCCTGATCGCGCTGCGCGAACGCGTGCCCGGCTACGCGGTGGCCCTGGTCAAGGCGGCCGTCCGGCTGCGCGGCCTCGACGTGGGAGGCGTGCGTCCCCCGCTGACCGATCCGACACCCGGGCATCTGGCCGAACTGGAGGAGATCATCGCGAAGGGTGCGGCGATCCGATGAGCGAGCACCCGACGATCACCCGCGTCGACATCACACCGGTGGCGTTCAAGGACCCCGCCCTGCTCAACGCCGTCGGCGTCCACGAACCGTACGCACTGCGCGCCGTGGTCGAGGTGACGACGGACCAGGGCATCACCGGTCTGGGCGAGACCTATGCCGACGAGGGGCATCTGCGCAGGCTGCGCTCGGCGGCCGACGCGATCACCGGCATGCGCGTCCACGCCCTCGGCACGATGCGCCGCCGTGTCGCCGATGTGATCGGTGACGACCGCGGCGCCGACGGCCACGGCCTGACCGGCATGATCACCACCAGCAGTACGGTCGACCGGGTCTTCTCCCCCTTCGAGGTGGCCTGCCTGGACATCCAGGGCCGCGCCGCCGGCCGGCCCGTCAGCGACCTGCTCGGCGGCGCCGTCCGCGACCATGTGCCCTTCAGCGCCTACCTGTTCTACAAGTGGGCCGCGCATCCCGGCCACGAGCCCGACGCGTGGGGACCCGCCCTGGACCCGGACGGCATCGTGGCGCAGGCCCGGCGCCTGGTGGCGGAGTTCGGCTTCGGGGCGATCAAGCTCAAGGGCGGGGTGATGCCGCCCGGACAGGAGGTGGAGGCGGTCCTCGCGCTCCGGGACGCCTTCCCCGGCCTCCCGTTGCGTCTGGACCCCAACGCGGCGTGGACGGTGGAGACTTCGCTGAAGGTGGCCCGCGAGCTGGAAGGCGTCCTGGAGTATCTGGAGGACCCGACCCCCGGCCAGGAGGGCATGGCCCGGGTCGCCCGGGAGGCGCCGATGCCGCTGGCCACCAACATGTGCGTGGTCGCCTTCGACGAACTGCCCTCCGCGGTACGCGACGACGCCGTCCAGGTCATCCTGTCCGACCACCACTACTGGGGCGGCCTGCACCGCTCCAAGCTGCTCGCCGGGATCTGCGCCACCTTCGGCATGGGTCTGTCCATGCACTCCAACTCCCATCTCGGCATCAGCCTGGCCGCGATGACCCACCTCGCCGCCGCCACCGAGAACCTCACCTACGCCTGCGACACCCACTGGCCGTGGAAGGACCCGGCGGAAGACGTGATCGTCCCGGGCGTGCTCGGCTTCCGCGCCGGCTCGGTCGCCGTCCCCCGCTCCCCCGGGCTCGGCGTGGAACTGGACCGCGACGCGCTGGCCCGGCTGCACGAGCAGTACCTGCGCTGCGGACTGCGCAACCGGGACGACACCGGGTACATGCGGCGGCTGGACCCGTCGTACGAGAAGAAGTCACCGCGCTGGTGACACCGGACCGGCCCGGCCCACAGCTCCCCGCCCGTCCCGATGCCCGCGTCTCCTGCCGCCGTCCCCACGACAAGAAGGTCCTCCCATGCACTGGCTCGACTGGGCGGCCGTAGGCGCCTACTTCCTGGTGATGCTCCTGATCGGCCTGTGGTCGCACCGGCGTGTCGGCGATGTCTCCGACTACTTCACCGGTGGCGGCAGGATGCCCTGGTGGCTGACCGGCATCTCGCACCACATGTCCGGCTACAGCGCCGCCGTCTTCGTCGCCTATGCGGCGGTGGCCTACAACTACGGCATCACCGTCTACGTCTGGGCCTTCCTGCCGCTCGCCCTGGGTACCGGCGTGGGCGCCTGGATCTTCGCCCCCCGGTGGAACCGGTTGCGCGAGCGCTACCGGGTCGCCTCCCCGCTGGAGTACCTGGTGCGCCGCTACAACCTGCCCACCCAGCAGGCGCTGGCGTGGAGCGGCGCCCTGCTCAAGGTCTTCGACGTGGCCGCCAAGTGGGCTTCCGTGGCAGTGCTGTTGAAGGTCTTCACCGGCATGTCGATGACCCACGGAATCCTGCTGACCGGCGTCGTCACCCTGCTGTACTGCACGGTCGGCGGGCTGTGGGCGGACGCGCTCACCGAGTTCGGGCAGTTCGTCATCCAGGGTGTGGCCGCGCTGTCGATGATGTGGGTCGTCCTCGACCGGCTCGGCGGCGTCTCCGGCTCCGGCACCCTGTGGCACCGGCTCCCGGCCGGGCACACCGACCCCCTCGTCGGCCCTTACACGGCCGGCTTCCTGACCGCGTACGTCGTCGTGAAGCTGTTCGAGTACAACGGCGGGATGTGGAACCTGGCGCAGCGGTACATGGCCACCGACTCGCCCCGGTCCGCCCGCCGTTCGGCCGGTCTGTCGGCGGTCCTCTACCTCGTGTGGCCGGCCGTGCTGCTGCTGCCGGCGGTCGCCGCGCCGGTGCTCATGCCGCACATCGCCGACCCGCAGCAGACCTACGCCCTGATGGCCAAGTCGTACCTGCCCGTGGGCCTGGTCGGGCTGACCCTCGCGGGCATGTTCTCGCACACCATGGCCATGGCCTCCTCGGACGCGAACGCCATCTCGGCGGTGGTCACCCGTGACATCCTGCCCGCCGTCCTGCCCGGTTTCCGCGGGGTGAGCACCGCGCGCGGCCTGCGGGCGGCGCGGGTGGTCACGGTCGTCTTCATCACCGTCTCCATGGTCGTGGCCATCGAGGCGGACCACTTCGGCGGAGTCCTCGGCATCATCGTCGGCATGGTCGCGGCCGTGATGGGACCGATCTCCATTCCGATGCTGCTCGGACTGCTGCCCGCCTTCCGCCGCTGCGGTCCCCGAGCGGCCCTCACGTCCTGGGCGCTCGGTCTCGGCGGCTACTTCCTCGTCAAGTACGGCCTGGACGGGGCCTCACAGACCACGGTGGTCGTCACCCCGCTGGTCACCTCGCTCGTCGTCTACACGGGCCTGGGCCTGCTCCTGCCCGAACCGGACGCGGAGGCGGACGCCCTCGTGGCGGCGGTCTCCGGCCCGGAGCCCGGATCCGGCACGGCCGCACACCCGGTGGCGGAGCAGGCCTGACGCACACCGGCCCCAGCAATCGGACCAGTTGGAGGAACCTTCTCATGAAGCGAGCAGCGTCGTACGTGGTCGCCGCCGCGGCGGTCGTCGCCACGGTGGGCCTCACCCCGCACGCGTCGTCCGGCACGGCCGGTCCGCCGAGCGGCGGTTCCGCTCCCGCGCGGCCGGCCGCCATGACGGCCGGGAGCGGTCACTGGCTGGACACCTGGGTGTCCATGCCCCAGCTGACCGAGCCGGGCAACATGCCCCCGGCGCCGTTCACCCAGAGCGACCGCGTCCTCGACAACGCCACGCTGCGGCAGACCGTGCACGTCGGGGTGGGCGGCACGCGCATACGGCTGCGCCTGTCCAACGCCTTCGGCGGCGCCGACCTGCCCGTGACGGCCGTCTCCGTGGCCCGTCCGGCCGGCGGCAAGGCGGGCGTCGGCGCGATCGTGCCGGGCAGTTCGCGGCGGGTGACGTTCGGCGGGCAGCCGGGCTTCGACATCCCGCAGGGCGCGCAGGCGGTCAGTGATCCGCTGGATTTCGACGTGGCACCGGGAGCCAACCTCACCGTGACGCTGTACCTCGCGCACGGGCAGGCCTCCACCGCCATCACCTCGCACCCCGGTTCCCGTACGACGTCCTACCTGCTCGCCGGTGACCACCTGGACGACACGGACCTGTCCGGCGCCACCACCGTCGACCACTGGTACTTCCTGAGCGGGCTGGAGGTCCGGTCGAGGCCGGCCGGCTCCGCGACCGTCGTCCTCGGCGACTCGCTCAGCGACGGCCGCGGATCCACGACCAACGGCAACGACCGCTGGCCGGACCGGCTGCAGGCGCGGCTGGCGTCCCGCTCCGGCACCGCGGACATCGCCGTGGTCAACGAGGCGGCGGGCGGCAACCGCGTCCTGCGGGACGGGCTGGGCCCCAATGCCCTGGCCCGGCTGGACCGCGACGTGCTCGCCCAGAGCGGCGTCAACCGGCTCATCGTCTTCGAGGGCGTCAACGACATCGGCACCGCCGGCACCTCCCCGGCGGACTCCGAGCGCATCGCGGCCGAACTCATCGGCGCCTACCGGCAGATTGTCACCCGCGCCCACGCCCAGGGCATCCAGGTCTACGGCGCCACCCTCACCCCCTTCGGCGGCAACGGCTACGACGACCCGGCCGGCGCCCACGAGGCGGCCCGGCAGAAGGTCAACCAGTGGATCCGCACCGGCGGCGGGTTCGACGCGGTCATCGACTTCGACCGGGCGGTCCGGGACCCGGACGCCCCGGGCCGGCTGCGGCCGGCCTACGACACCGGTGACCACCTCCACCTCAACCCGGCCGGCTACCAGGCCCTGGCCGACGCCGTCCCCGGCGCCCTGTTCCGTCGCTGACCGGCACCCGGCGACGCGTCACGACCACGGACGGCCGGTCCCCCGGGGACGGAGGGGACCGGCCGTCGCTTCGGCGGGACGACCGTCCGTGTCGGGGGCCGGCCCAGGTGGGGCCGGCCGCGGCCGGTGCCGCCGGACACGGTGCGTGGGAGCGCTCCCAGGCTAGGAAGGCGTCACGGGAAGCACAATGCACGGGACGGATGTTTCCGGTCCGGTCTGCCGGAAAAGCGAAAGTTTCGCCCTGGGGGGCCACATGGGGCGGCCGTGCCACCGGGTCGGGTGGCACGGCCGGAGTGCGGGTGTCGCGCGGCGGGCGTCAGGCCCAGGGGGAGGTCACGACCCAGCTGGTGTCGTCGGCCCAGGCGGTGGCGTTGTCCCAGGCGTGGGAGCCGCCGTGGCTCGCGACGTAGGCGTCGTACGCGTAGTGGCGGACGAAGTCGCCGGGATAGTTTGCGGACCGGAGGGACACGCCCTGGCCGTTGTGGCTCGGCTGCGGGCAGAACGTGGCGTCCAGCCTGGACAGCGCACCGCTGTCCAGGGCGTCGACGCGCAGCCGGAAGTCGTAGTGGCGCAGGTACTGGCCTGGCTTGTCGGCGGACTCGAAGGAGACGCACGAGGCGTCACCCAGGCCGGCGCGCACGATCCAGGTGGCGGCGGCCTTGTCGGCGGACGGGCTGGAGGCGGAGACCGCACCGATGGCGGCGTTGTTGTCGGCCGTGTTGTGCCGGAGGTAGTCGGTGGTGCAGCAGGAGGTGGTGGCCCGCAGCGAGACCCTGGACCCCACGGCGGGGGCGCCCGGCAGGGCGGAGGTGGCGTACCCGGCCGCGTTGATGTTGGCCTGTACGGCGTTCTCGGTGGCGTCCGACGGGTAGCCGGAGGTCATCACGCCCTCGTAGAAGGTGCCGGCGGAGCCGTTGCTGTTGTCGCCGCCGATGCCGAGGATGATGGCCCCCTCCTTCTTCATCGGGTTGTAGCCCGAGGCGTTGGGGCGCACTCCGTCGTAGTACGTGGACAGGCCGCCCGACTGGGCGTTGCCGGCCCGGATCGCCCAGTGGTTCGGTCCGCCCTTGACCACGGCGGTGAGGAACCGGTGGCTGACGCTGGGGTCGTTGGCGTTGTAGCCGCGGTTGACTCCGGAGAACAGGCCGTTCTCGAGGTCGGCCATGACCCAGGGGCCGTTGCCGGTGCCGTAGCCCCAGGACTTGCTGTTGCCGAAGTAGACGGTCTCCATCGTGCCGTTGCCGTTGTCGCGGCTGTTGGTCTCGGCGTTGCCGTAGTCGAAGCAGCAACCGCCGTTGTAGTGGCTGCCGTCGAGGAGCGCGTACATGCCTTCCGGCTGGTCCCCGGTCGCGATCCCGTTGGTGTTGTTGTTCCGGTAGCCGGTGCCGGGGGCGATGAAGACGCCGTACGCCTTGTGGCCGCCGACGGTGACCGGTGCGGCGGACGCCTCGGCCAGGTTGTCGTAGCCTCCCGCGGCGGGGCCCTGGAATCCTCCGGGCGGTGCCTGGGTGAGGTGGTTGCCGCGGCCGGACTGGTCGTAGATGACGGTGATCAGGCAGCTGGTGCCCGCGCAGAAGGAGTCCTGCGCGGCGGCGTCGGCGTAGCCGCCGGCGCCGAGCGCGCCGATGTCCCGCGTGGCACCGTCGGAGGCGCGTTTCACCTGGTAGAGGCGGCTGCTGTACGCGGAGTACAGGGCGCGGGTGGTGCTGTGCGCGGCCACGCAGGGCGTGCCGCCGGCCGCGTACAGGTCACAGGGCAGCGAGCCGGCGGCCACGGCGCTGCCGCTGGTGGCCACGGCGCTGCCGCCGGCGGCGGCCCGGCCGCCGAGCAGGGCCGTGGCCATGGCCAGTACGAGGGCCAGCACGGCGAGCGGCCTGGCCCGCCCGGGGCGGGCCGGTGTCACGGACATGAGCGGTCTCCTGGGGATGAGTGGGGGCCGGTGGCGTCCCACCACCGGGCAATGGACCAGCAGGGCATGCGCATGACAATAGATTGATCGGTTCGGTATTTCGGATGTTGATCGTGGTGACGGACAAGGTTCGATGATAGGAAGCGCCCGGAGGGTGTCAACAGAACGCGCACGTCCGATACTTCGGCCACCGAAACCCGAGGTCAGCGAGGTGCGGGGGGCTCCTTGGCCGACGGAGCGGCCCCGTCGCGGGCGCACAGTTCGGCCACCAGGTCGCGCGCGTACCGTTCGTCCGTTCCCGGGACCGAGAACACCACCCGGAAGTAGAGGGGCGCGACCACCCGGTCGAGCACGCGCTCCAGCGTGGGCACCGACTCGCCGCGCCCGGCGGCGGCGTCCAGCGGCGCCCGGAAGCGGGCACTGACCCGCTCCAGGCAGGCACGCAGGCCGGCCCGGCGTTCGTCCACGTCCGGTGCCACCTCCGCACGGAAGAACGCCACGCCTCCGGGCCGGGACAGGTCCGCGAGCGTCCAGACCGCCACCCGCTCCAGATCCTCGCGGAGATCGCCGGACAGTTCGGGCGCCTCCTCGTCCTGACGCCGGTCGGCCACGTCCGCGAGGAGGGCGGCGGCCGTACCCCAACGGCGGTACACCGAGCTTGGGTTGACGCCGGCGCGGCGCGCCACCGCGGGGACGGTCACCTTGTCGGCGCCGACTTCGTGCACAAGCTCCACCACCGCGCGGTGCACGGCGGCGCGCACCCGGGCGCTGCGCCCTCCGGGACGGCTGTCTCTGCTTTTGACGGTCACCCTCTCACCTTAAAGCAAAGAGTTGCGCTTTAACCAGCAGGTCCTCTAGGCTGCGTTAACGCAAAGATCACTGCTTTAGCTGCGCTTCCGTGGAGGAACCATGCCCTCGCACAAGGACCAGTACGAGGCCGCGCACCGGCTCGGCACGCGGTTCCACGCCTGCCTCGCCGCCGGTGACTGGGACGGCATCCGGTCCCTGCTCACCGACGACGCCACCTGGACGCTGCCCGGTGACAACACCGTCTCCGGTACGGCCGTGGGTGCCGACGCGGTCGTGGAGCGGGCCAGGAAGATCGCTTCCTACGGTCTCGACTTCCGGCTGCTGCACATCCTGGTCAGCCGGGAGAACATGGCGCTGTCCCTGCACAACACCGCCCGGCGAGGCGATGTCCGGCTGGACGAACACCTGTCCACCGTCTGCCGGCTGCGCGACGGCCGGATCGCGAGCATCGAGACCTACCTCTCCGATGTCCCCGGCATGAACGCGTTCTTCGTCTGACCGCGCCGGACGGGGCGGCGCGGTCGTCAGGCGACGGTCCTCAGGGCTGGGCCGGGCCGCCGGGCGCGGCCGGGCCGCCCTCCGCCGGACGGATGCGCCGGGCGGCTCACCCCTGGGCTGCGCGCCCGAGGAAGAACCGGGCCAGAGCGCCGGCCACGGCGGCGGCGTCGTTCTCCATCGGGATGTGGCCCGCGCCCGGCACCCGGACCAGGGTGCTGTGCGGGACCTCCGTGACGAACCGCTCCGCGTAGGCGACCGGCTGGAAACGGTCCTCCTCCCCCCACACCAGCAGCTTCGGCGCGGTCGACGCCCTGAGGGCCGGGAGCGCGGCGAGCGTGTGGCGGGCCTCCGCCGCGGCGGCCAGGCACAGCCACGAGCGAACGGTGCGGGGGTCGGTCCACGGCTCCAGGTACTCGGTGATCTCGGCCTCCCCGGCCGGGCGGCCCAGCGCGGCCGTCAGGGCGGCCCGGCGCGAGGCCAGCAGTTCCTCCACCGTGACGGCGGCCCGTACGGCCGGATCGCGGAACCGGGCCACGCCGGGGACCGGCCAGGAGTCGTAGCTCACCGAGTTCACCAGTGCCATCCGCCCGACCTCCGCGTCCTGTCCCGCGAGCAGGTGCTGGGCGACGGCACCGCCGATGTCGTGCCCCGCCACCCGCAGCGGCCCGGGCAGACCGAGGGCGGTGGCGAACCGCGCGACCCAGGAGGCCAGGGCCGGGACCGCGGCCCTCTCCATCGTCAGCTCTCCGGCCGACCGCCCCAGCCCGGGCAGGTCGACGGCGACCGGGCGCAGACCGGCGGCGGCCAGGTCCGCGAGCACCGGCAGCCAGACACGGCTCCAGTAGGTGCCGTGCAGGAGCAGGACGGCCGGGGCGTCGTCGCTCCCGGCGGTCAGGTAGGAGGCGGACCGGCCGTCGACCTCGATCTCGGCACGGCGGACTGCGGAGGATGTGGTGGTCATGCCAGAACCCTTCTGCCATGGTGGACCGGCGGTCAAATGACGGCGACGGTATGTGCGCATGCCGGTCCGCGCATGATCGCTGGTGATCGGCCGACATCTCCGGGGAAGTGTGATGCGTCTTACGCAACTACGCGTACTGCTGGCCGTGGTGGACCACGGCGGCTTCACCGCGGCGGCGGAACGGACCGGGGTCTCCCAGCCCGCGGTCAGCCGCGCGGTCGCCGCCCTGGAGAGCGAACTCGGGGCCCGGCTGGTCGTCCGCGGCCGGGACGGCGTCCGGCTGACCGAACCCGGCCGGCGTGCGGTCGCGCACGCGCGCGAGGCGGTGCGCCACTTCGACCTGGTGCGCACCGAGGTGGCGGCGGCCGCGGGCGAGGTGACGGGTGAACTGCGGCTGGCCTCGCTGCCGACCGCCACCGGCGCCCTGCTGGCACCCCGGATCGCGGAGTTCACCGACCGTTACCCCCAGGTCCGGGTGCGGCTGCTGGAGGGTTTCGACCGGGACGTACGGGCCTGGCTGGAGCGGGGCGCCGTCGAGGCCGGGCTGCTGACACGTCCGGCGCCGGGACTGGAGGCGGTCGAACTGGCCTCGGACGAGATGGTGGCTCTGCTCCCGGCGGCCCATCCCCTGGCGGACGCCTCGTCTGTGCCGGTGTCCGCCCTGGCGAGGGAGCCGTTCATCCTCTCCTCCGGCGGCTGCCGTCCGCTGATCCGGCAGGCGGCCCGGGACGCGGGGGTCGAACTGGACGTCGCGTTCGAGGCGGCGCAGCTGTCGGCGATCGTCGCGATGGTGGGCAGCGGACTCGGCGTCAGCATCGTGCCCACACTCGGCCGGGACGCGTGGCGGAACACCGAGGGTGCCGTCGTGACCCGGCCGCTGCGGCCGCGTCTGCACCGGACCCTGGCCCTGGCCTTCTCCCCGGCCGGCGCGGAAGCGGGAGAGCTGTCCCCGGCGGCCCGGGCGTTCCGGCAACTGGTACGGGACCATGCGGAGCCGGGACCGGCCCGGGTGTGAGCGGCGTCCTCGGCGCGGATTCCCCACCGCCGGACGGGCACGGGCCCGGCCAAAGCCGCGCCACCGGCCGCCGGGCCCCGGCGCCGCCCGCGGGCGCACGCGCCGGCGTGTTCCGCGGGAGGCACGCGAGGCCGGGCCGCCCGGGCAGCGGGCGCGGAGGCACGGATGCGGTCCCCGGCATCCGCGCGCACCCTGGCGGTAGGCACCGACCCCGCACGAGGGAGCACCGCCATGACCAGGAAGAAGAACACTTCCGGCGGAGGAGAGCCGGCCGAGGGCGACAAGGTCGCCTGGCGCAGCCACGGCCGCGAGACCACGGGCACCGTCGAGAAGAAGATCACCGAGCGGACCGAGGCGTCCGGGCGCACCGTGGACGCCTCGCCCGACGCACCCCAGTACGAGGTGCGCAGCGACAAGTCCGGGCGTACGGCCGTACACAAGCCGTCGGCCCTCAAGCGGAAGAAGTGACGCACGCCGTCCGCTCACCCTGGCGGGCCGGTCAGGTGGCCGATGGCGGACGGCGGACCGCCTACAGTGGAATGTGGCCCCCGCCCCCCGCGGGGACCCTCCCTACTGTTCGGCAGCACGCGCATGACGTACTCCTCCTCAGGCCCCGGCGACGACGGCGCCGACGCCCTGTTCGGCCTGGACGCGCTGGACGTCGTCCCGGGGACTCCCGAGTGCGGCGGCGCGGGTTCCGGACGCGACCCGGACGGCCGCCCGCCGTTCCACGAGTCCGCCGCGGCCCGCCGGCTGCTGCCCGTCCGGACGATCTACGCGGAACCGGCCGCCGCGGCCTCCGCGCGCGGCCGTCAGATCCTTGCCCGCTTCCCCGGAGCCGGACTGATCGAGGTGGACTCCCACTGGCGCATCCCGGGGCTGCACGGCAACGAGGGCAATGTGGAGCGCTGGGTGCGGGTGAAGGGGGAGACGCTGGTCCTGGGCGAGCGCAAGACGCTGACCACACGGCCGAACGGACGGTCCGCCGACTGGATCGCCCCCGGCCCCTCCAACGGATGCGCCATGGCGTGCGCCTACTGCTACGTCCCGCGTCGCAAGGGGTACGCCAACCCCGTCACGGTCTTCACCAACATCGACGCCATCATCGCCCACCTGGCCCGGCACATCGCCCGCCAGGGCCGCAAGCCGGAACCCAACCAGTGCGACGAGTCGGCCTGGGTCTACGACATCGGGGAGAACGGTGACTGCTCGGTGGACGCGCTGATCAGCGACAACACCGCGGACCTGGTGCGCGCCTTCCGCCGCTGGCCCACCGCGAAGGCGTCGTTCGCCACCAAGTTCGTCAACCCGGACCTGCTGGCGCTGGATCCCCGGGGCCGCACCCGGATCCGCTTCTCCGTGATGCCCGCGGCTGACTCACGGCTGCTGGACCTACGGACGTCGCCGGTGGGTGACCGGATCGCCGCCGCGGCGGATTTCCTGGACGCCGGCTACGAGGTCCACTTCAACCTCTCCCCCGTGGTGCTGCGCCCCGGCTGGGAGGAGGCCTGGGCCGAGGTGCTCCGGCAGCTCGACGACGTCCTGCCCGAGCGGGTCAAACGGCAGGCGGCCGCCGAGGTGATCCTGCTCACCCACAACCGGGACCTGCACCAGGTCAACCTGGGCTGGCACCCCCGGGCCGAGGAACTGCTCTGGCGGCCGGAACTGCAACAGGACAAACGCTCGGAGAACGGCGCGCTGAACGTCCGCTACGGCGATCAGGTCAAGGCACGGGCCGTACGCACCCTGCGCGACCTGGTCGCGGCACACGCCCCGTGGCTGCGCATCCGGTACGCCTTCTGAACCGGGCGGGGACGGTTGAGGGCGGCGCGAGCCGGGGAGCTTCCACGGCTCACGGGCCGAAAGACGGTGGCGCTCCTGCGGGCCAGGTGGTAGACAGCGGCGTGCACGAGGTACTCGAGTTCCCCGCCCGGCTGCGGCTGATCGACGAACGGTCCGTCGCGTTGCGGGCCGCGGTGTCCTCCGGGACCGGCCTGGACGCGCGGGTGCCGTCCTGCCCCGAATGGACGCTGTTCGATCTGGTGCGGCACCTGGGCGGCGGGCACCGCTTCTGGGCCGCCGTCGTCGCCGCGGGCCCTGCCGGCGCTCCCCCGGTCGAGAGGCAGGCCGTCTCGGACGCGCCCCGGGACCGCGACGCCCTGCTGGAGTGGTCGGCGGAGTCGACGCGGCGGCTGCTGAGCGCGCTGCGCGCGGCCGGCCCGGAGGCCGGCTGCTGGGCGTGGTGGTCGGTGTCGGGATCGCCGCGGACCGCCGGTGCCGTCGCCCGGCACCAGGTCCAGGAGGCCGCGGTGCACGCCTACGACGCCCAGCTCGCCGTGGGCGCCGCGCAGCCGCTGCCGGACGAGGCGGCGCTCGACGGTGTGGCCGAGTTCCTGTCCACCTGCTGCACGACGACCAGCGCCTGGCCGCACGAGCCCGCCGTCGTCGACTATCACGCCACCGAAGGCCGCTCCTGGCGGCTGGCGCTGTCCGCCGACGGCGCACGGGCCACCCGGCTGCCCGTGCCCGGCACCGCGCCCGCCGCCGACGCCTGCGCCCGGGGCACGGCCGGGGAACTGGTCCTCGCCCTCTACGGCCGTATCCCGGTGGACTCCCTGGAGCTCGACGGCGACCGGCGGCTGTTCGACCTGCTCCACGCCTGGGAGCCGGAGGACTAGGGCCCGGTACGGCGGCGGGGCCGACGGCCCGGCAGGCGGCGGCGCTGCTGTCAGTGCCGTAGTACCCAGCCCGGGGTCCAGGTCCCGGCGGCGTCGTGGCGGGTCGCTGTGGCGGCGAGGTGGGCGCGGAGCGTGGCCAGCGCCGGGTGGGGGTTGTCGCGGTGCCAGAGGAGGGAGTGCGGGTAGACGGGCGTCGGGTCGGTCACGGGGATGCGGCGCAGTCCGTGTCCGGCGGGCCAGACGAGGCGTGTCCCCTCGCCCATGAAGGTGGCCAGGGCCGGGGTGTCGGCGACGGTGTCGAGGAGCGCGTCCGAGCCGAAGTTGGGGCCGGTCGCCTCCAGGGTGAGCCCGAACTCGGCCACCAGGTCGTCGTAGTAGGCGGCCCACTCGGTGCCGGGGACGACGCCGGGCATCCAGATGCGGTGTCCGGCGAGCTGCGCGAGGCGCACGGACCGGGCGCCCGCCAGGGCATGGGCGGGGCCGGTGAGGAGCTGGAGCGGTTCGTCGAGCACCCGCACGGACTCGATGTCCTCGGGAAGGGGCCGGCCGGGCGCGGCCACGGCGCGGAAGGAGGCGTCGATCTCGCCGGACCGGAGAGCGGTGACGGCCGCCTCGATGTCGAACAGCCACACGACGTCGAGCTCGGTCCCGGGGTGCGCGCGATGGAAGTCGCGCATCAGGCCGGACGGCGCGGCGCGCGAGGCGATCACATCGACGCGCAGCGGACGCCGGCCGGTGCGTACGGAGGTGACCGCGCGCTCGGCGATGCGCAGCAGCTCGCGCGCGTGGGGCAGGAACGCCTGCCCGTCGATGGTGAGTCCGGCACCGCGCGGGGTACGGGTGAACAGCCGCACGCCGAGGTCGCGTTCCAGAGCTGCGATGCGCTTGGAGACGGCCTGCTGGGTGAGCGACAGCTCGGCGGCGGCCCCCTGGAACTGCCCCGCGTCGGCGGCGACGACGAAGGTCCGGACGGTCTCGATGTCCATGCCGACACCCTAGGACCACAACCATCGGTTGTGGTGTCGGGCTCCGCGGTTGTTTGATCCCCGGGCCCTTCGCTCGCTTTGATGCTTCCGGTCGCGGATCGGTTGTGCGCAGGCGAGGGGACGCGGGTATGAGGAGCGGGCACGGGTGGGGACGACCGCCCGGACACCGGCTGGGGCGGCGCTTCGGGTGGCTCTGGGCGGCGTACGGGAGCAGCGCGCTCGGCACCTGGCTCGCCTTCGGCGCGTTTCCGCTGATCGCCGTCCAGGTACTGGACGCGGGACCGGCCGAGGTCGCCGCGCTGTCCTCCGTGGGGGCCGCGGTCGGTGCGGCCGTGGCGGTGCCGCTCGGTCCGTGGATGGAGTTCCGCCGCAAGCGGCCGGTGCTGATCGGGATGGACCTGGTGCGGTGCGCGGCGCTGTTGACGGTCCCGGTCGCGTTCGCGTTCGGTGTCCTCACCTTCCCTCAGCTCCTGCTGGTCTCGGTCGTCGTCGCGGCGGCCGACATCGCCTTCCGCGCCGCCTCGGGCGCGTATCTGAAGACGCTCCTGGGGGGCGAGGACCTGCTCGTCGCCAACGCCCGGTTCGAGGCGACGGCCTGGACCACCACGATCGTCGGCCCGCCGCTGGGCGGCGCGGCGATCGGGTTCCTCGGCCCGGTGGCGACGGTGGTGGCCGACGCGGTCAGCTATCTGCTCTCGGCTCTGGGCATCCGCGCGATGGGCCACGGCGGGACGCGGCCCGCCCTGGGCGGACACCGGGCGCCCGGCGCCGCGGCCGGTGGCGACACGCGGTCCCCGGCGGACGGAGGCGGGGCACGGCCCGCCGCGGCCGGGCACGAGGCGCGGCCCGGGCGCCGGCAGGCCTCGCGCATGCGGGCCGGGGACCTGCTCGACGGCTGGCGGTACATCCTCGGCGACGCGGCGCTGCGCCCGTTGTTCTTCAACGCGGCCCTGTTCAACGGCCTGGTGATGGCCGTCGAGCCGCTGCTGGCCGTGCTGCTGCTGGGCCGGTTCGGATACGCGCCGTGGCAGTACGGCCTCGCCTTCGCCGCGCCCTCCGTCGGCGGACTCGTCGGCTCCCGGCTGGCCCGGCCGCTGGTCGCCCGGTTCGGGCAGCACCGGGTGCTGGTCGTGTCCGGTGCCCTGCGCGCGCTCTGGCCCGTCGGTCTCGTCCTCGTGGGGCCCGGCACGGGAGGCCTGCTGCTGGTGATGGGCGTCGAGCTGGGGCTGATCTTCTGCTGCGGGGTGTTCAACCCCGTCCACGCCACCTACCGCCTCGAGCGCACCGCGCCCGACCGCGCCGCGCGCACGCTGTCCGCCTGGACGGTGACGACCAAGTCCTCGACCGCGCTTCTGACGGCCGTCTGGGGCGTGCTGGGCGGCCTGCTCGGCCCGCGTACGGCCATCGGCCTGGCCGGTCTGCTGGTGCTGACGACCCCGCTGCTCCTCCCCCGCCGTACGCCGGTTCCCCTCTCCGAACCGGTCCCGGCACCGAGCCACACGTGACCCCGCCGAGCGGACTCCGCATGTCATGTGCGCCATGGCGGCCGTGGCTGGACTCCGGCGAGCACCGTGCTCACGAGTCGGTGGACGGCGGCCGTGGCCGGCGGGTCCGGGTCGCGGTCCCCCGCCCGGCTCCGCCCCGGCCGGCTGACCGCGGTACCGGACGCGGTCGGGGACGCCATCGACGCCCTGGGGGCCGCTTCACCATGCGGTGCACCACGCTGGCGACCACCGCCGTCCGCCGGGCACACTGATCCCGTCGCGGCCGGCCTGCCCCCGCCCCGCGCCGAGGGCGTTTCCCGCCCGCCCCCGGCGTCGCCGCCGTCTACCAGGGCAACTCGGCGTCGTCCTCCTGGAACGTGCCGGTGGGACCGTCCTTGCCGAGGGTCGCCATGCGAACGACGACTTCGGCGCTCTCCTCCACCGGACGCCCGCCCGGGAAGTCCGCGGTGAAATCGGTGGCGGTGAAACCGGGTTCGACGGCGTTGACCTTGAACCCGGGCAGCGCCTTGGCGTACTGGACGGTGAGCATGGACACGGCCGCCTTGCTCGCCCCGTACACGATGAAGGCGTAACGCGACTGGCGGCGCTCGGGGTTGGTGACCGCCCAGAACGAGCCGAGTGCGCTGGAGACGTTCACCACGACCGGGTTGTCCGAGGCGCGCAGCAGCGGGAGCGCGGCCTGGGTGACCCGGACGACACCGATGACGTTGGTCTCGAACACGGCCTGCGCGCCCGCGGCGGTGACTCCGTCGGCGCCGAGGGTGTGGTCCGCGATGCCCGCGTTGTTGACCAGGACGTCGAGGCGGCCCTCGCGCTCCTCGATCACGCGCAGGGCGGCCCGGACCGACGCGTCGTCGGTGACGTCGAGCCGTACGGACCGGGCCCCCAGCTCGGCCGCCGCCGCCTGCCCGCGCTCCGGGCTGCGCGCCCCGATGTAGACGGTGTGCCCTTCCCCGATCAGCCGGCGGGCGGTCTCGCGTCCGATTCCCTTGTTCGCTCCGGTGACGAGTGTCACGGTCATGTCCGGTGTGTCCTCTCTTGCCGAACCAGTTCCGGGTCGATGGTTCGCCCGGGCCCGGCGGCGGAACAGGGCCCCCGTGATCCTGGGGGTGACAGGACCAGGCAAGGGGCCGGGGATCCGCCTACGCTCCCGTCATGACCCGTGACACGAACATGCTCGGCGCGTATCTGCGGGCCCGTCGCGAACTCGTCACGCCGGAGAGTGCCGGCCTGCCCCAGCTCGGCGTCCGTCGCGTTCCCGGTCTGCGCCGCGAGGAGGTCGCGATGCTCGCCGGCATCAGTGCCGACTATTACCTGCGCCTCGAACAGGGCCGTGACCGCAACCCGTCCGTCCAGGTCCTCGAATCGCTCGCCCGTGTGCTCCAGCTCGATGACGCCGCTACGGCCTATCTGCTCGGCCTGGGTTCCGACCGGCCTCGCCGCGCCCGTCGCCGGCCCCGCAAGGAGGCCGTGCCCGCCGGGATCCGGGGGCTCCTGGACTCGCTGCCGCAGCCGGCCTTCCTCGAAGGCCGCTGCTTCGACGTCCTGGCGGCGAACGCGCCGGCGACGGCGCTCTCGCCCCGCCTGGCCGCCGGCCGCAATCGTCTGCGCGACGTGTTCCTCGATCCGGCCGAGCGGGCCCTCTACCCGGCCTGGGAGGAGGCCACCGCCGCCCTGGTCGCCGGGTTCCGCGAGTCGGTCGGCACGGACATCGACGATCCGCGGTTCATCGAGCTGGTGGGCGAGCTCTCGCTGGCGAGCGACCGCTTCCGCCGGCTGTGGGCCCGCCATGACGTCCACGCCCGCGAGGGCGCGTCCGTCACGCTCGACCATCCGCAGGTCGGCCCGCTCACGCTGAACCGGGAGAAGCTCCTGGTGTCCGGATCCGCCGGTCTGCTTCTCGTCGTCTACCACGCCGACCCCGGCAGCGACAACGACGAGAAGCTCCGCCTGCTGTCCTCCTACCAGGCCACTGCCCGTACGGCGGCGGCCGCTGACACCCGCGTGCCCGACGCCCGGCGGCACGGCCGCGGCGAGGGCGCGGTGCGGCGACGGACACCGACGGCTCCGGACCCGTCCTCGGACCGCGTCTGACCCCTTCGCGCGCGAAACGCGACGACCGTCGGGGGTGCCACCGGTTCCGGAGGCGAACACGGACGCACCCCGGCACATGGCCACATGGACTCGCCAACTCCGCTTTGCCCAGCACGATTTGTGTGCTCCTCCGCCAGGCATGACCCGGCCGTGACGGGCAACCAGAAGGGAACCGAAGGAGTTGAAAGAAGACAGTAACGACGGTTAGGGAGATAAGTGATGTCGTCCTACAGCGCGGGCACCCACAAGACGAGCCGGACCAGTGGTCTGGCGATCGCGGGGCTGGTCTGCGGCATCGTCGGCCTGTTCCTCCTGCCGATCATCCTGGGGCCGCTGGCCATCATCTTCGGCGCCGTGGCCCTGCGGCGAACCGGTTCCGCGATGGCGAAGTGGGACATCGGCCTCGGCGTGGCCGACCTCCTCCTCATGATCGTGATGTTCGCCGTCGCCGCAGGCAACGGCGGCACCTTCACCTGGCACATCGGCTGACCCTTCACCCCCGCGCCGCCCACTGGCTCCACTGCCGGGGGGCGGCGCGGGCATGACGGACGCGACACGCGGATCCCACGAGCGGGCCGTCCTGCAATGCGGCCACATGACGATCATGTCGCTCGGTCCCACCGGTCACCGTGGCCGTCCGGCACAGCGCGACATTGCGGCGGCGGAGTCGGGCCGCCGCCGGAGGCGGGCCGGGGCAACCCGGGGCCTGCCGGCTTCCGGCCGCACACTCCGGCACCTCGGGCACCTCGGGCACCTCAGGCACCTCAGGCACCTCGGGCACCTCGGGACGAGCCGGACCCGTCCGCGCCCTGGACCGAGTCCGCCGGCGCCCTGCGCGAGCTGTGCACGGAACCAGCCCTCGCACACCGTCCGCGAGAGTGAGCCCCCGCTGCGGGCGAGCACGGACCGGGCTTGGCGTTCCCGCCCCGAAATCCCCGCCCCGCCCGGCTGCTCTCCCCTCCCTTCCCCTGCCGTGATCCCGCCGGCCCGGGGCCAGACGTCCGGCTTCCTTCACCGACTCGGCGCCCGGGCCGGCGAACTCGCTTGCCCGGAGAACCTGTACGGACTTGCCGGAAGCCCCGCTCAGGAGTAATAGTTGGTTGGTCACAACCAATCAATCGGGATCGTGGTGTCGGTGATGGGACGCACGTCTGCCGGTTCCTCAGACGGGCCGGACGAACAGCGCAAGGCTTCCGGTGAGGTGGCGGCAGCCCTCGCCACGGTGGGGAACTGGATGTTCTCCACCGCGGCACGGCGCCGCATCATGGCGGCCTCGGGCCTGGAACTGTCCCTCGGGGACTACACGTTGCTGGCCCAGATCTCCCAGCACGCGCCGGTACGGCTGTCGGTCCTCGCGGAGCTGATGGAGGTCGACAAGTCCACGCTCACGCCGCCCGCCAAGCGGCTGGAGGCGCGCGGCTTCATCGTCCGCGAGCCGGACCCGGCGGATGCCCGCGCCCAGCTGGTCAGCGTCAGCCGGGCGGGCAAGCTCGCCATCCGCAAGCTCTGGCAGGCGCGGGCCGACATCGTGGCCGAGCTGATGGACGACTGGAGCACCGCGGACATCAAGAGCCTGGCCGCGAACCTGGCCGCCTTCGCCGAGGCGATCGAGAGAAAGGGCACGTAGGAAGGCAGCCCCGGGGGAGGCCCGGGCGGCCGCCTCCTGCGCGCCGGCGGCCGGTCCGGCAGCCCTCCGCCCGGCCCCCGTCGTCGAGGACCAGCGATCCGTTCACGATCCACCACTAAGGAGTGAGGACAGGTGCGTGCCGTCCTGCTGAAAGAATTCGGTCCACCGGACCGGCTGACCCCGGCCGAGGTGCCGGACCCCTATCCCGGCCCGGGCGAGGTGGTGATCAAGGTCGCTGCCGTCGGTATCCAGTTCCTGGAGACCCAGGTCCGCTCGGGGGCGATGCGCGGGGCCATCGGTGACGCGCTCCTGCCCGTGATCCTCGGCAAGGAGGTCGCGGGCGAGGTGGCCGAGGTCGGCACCGGGGTCGACCCGGCGCTCATCGGCAGCCGGGTGCTCGCCACCACTGGGGGCCTCGGCGGTTACGCCGAACTCGCCCTCACCCCCGCCGAATCGCTCATCCCGGTGCCGGAGGGGCTCGAATTCCGCGATGCCGTCGCGCTCTACCGCTACGGAGCCACCGCCCGCGGCCTCATCGACGCGGCGCGTGTCACCCCGGGCGACCGGGTCCTCGTGCACGCCGCGGCCGGTGCCGTCGGCACGATCCTGGTCCAGTTGCTCAAGCGGGCCGGTGCGACGGTGATCGGCACGGCCCGCGGCTGGCACAAGCTGGCCTTCGTCAAGGAGCTGGGCGCCGATCATGTCGTCGACTACTCGTCGGCCGGCTGGACCGAAGAGGTGCGCCAGGTCGCGCAGGGTGCCGTCGAGGTCGTCTTCGACCACGTCGGGGGCGAGCTCGGACGCGAGTCGTTGTCCCTGCTCACCCCCGGCTCCGGACGCCAGGTGGTGTTCGGTGCCTCCAGCGGGAAGCCGCTCGACGTGAAGCCCATGGAGTTGTTCGGCCGGGGGCTGACCCTGACCGGCTTCAGCGCGGGCCTCATCTGGAACCGGCCCGCCCACGCACGTGAACTCGTCACCGGCGTGCTGGACCTGGCCGTCGCCGGCGAGATAGAGGCGGTCGTCGGGCAGAGCTTCCCGCTGGAGCACGCGGCCGAGGCCCACGCCGCCGTGGAGTCGCGCGACACGGTCGGCAAGACCCTGCTCATCCCGTGAACCACCTTTCGTCCACCGTGGATTGCTTACCGTCCGGGCCGGAACGGTCCGGTTCTTACCGAGGAGAACAACACCATGACCACCACATCCAAGATTTTCGTGGCCGGCGCCACCGGTCTGCTGGGCGGCCGGATCGTCGCCGCCCTGCTCGACCAGGGTGCCGCCGTGCGTGCTCTGGTCCGGCCGGGCACCGAGGGTGACAAGAAGGCCGCGCTCACGGCCCTGGAAGCCCGCGGCCTGGAGCTGGTCGAGGGCGACCTCAGCGATCCGGTGGAGAAGCTGGCCGCCGCCGTCGGGGATGCCACGACCGTGATCTCGGCGGTGCAGGGCGGACCCGACCTGATCGTGGACGGCCAGGTGAACCTGGTGCGCGCCGCGGAGCGGGCCGGTGCCCGTCGCTTCGTCCCGTCCGACTTCGCCGTCGACATCACGAAGCTCGATGACGACGACAACTTCATGATCGGCTGGCGGCGGCAGGCCGCGGCCGCGTACGGCGACACGAGCCTGGAGGTGCTCTCCGTACTCAACGGCGCCTTCTACGAGGTCATGGTCGGCTTCATGGGAATCGTCGACTGGGAGGCGGGCACCGTCTCCCACTGGGGCGATGCCGACCAGCCGCTGGACCTCACCTCGATCACCGACACGGCCGCCTTCACCGCCGCGGTCGCCCTCGACCCGGAGGCCAAGGGCACCCAGCGGTTCGCGGGAGAGGTGCTGTCGATGCGCCAGTTCCACCAGACCCTGGAGCGGGCCACCGGCCGCACCCTCGAACTGAAGAACCTCGGCACCGCCGACGAACTGCGCGCCGAGATCACCCGCCGGGCCGCCGCTTCCCAGAACCCGTTCGACTACGTGGGTCTGCAGTACCAGTGGTGCATGGTGACGGGCAAGGCCAAGTTCGACACCCTGGACAACGCCAAGTACCCGCAGGTCAAGCCGGTTTCCCTGGAGGAGTTCGTCCGGGAGGGCCACGTCTGAGGCTGACACCGCCTCAAGAGAGCGCCGGCACGGTGCCCGTCGCACCGGGCACCGTGCCGGCGTCAGCTGTCGTCGCTCCCGCCGGACAGTCCCAGGGTGACGGTGAGGGATCCCGGGGAGAAGCCGTCGAAGGAGTGCTCCCAGCTCTGTCCGGGCCAGTGGTAGGTCACACGGCCCTCGTCGGCACGGTACTGGGCCGTGTACACCGTGCCCAGCCAGTCGTCGTAGGCACACTGATACAGCGGCGGTCGCAGCATCGCCGCGACATCGACACCCGCCGCCTGTATCGCGGCCAGCCGCGCCTGGGTGCGGGTGACCTGCTCCTGCTCGTCCGGCACCGGGAGGTGCTGGTGGTTGGCCGCGCACGAGTCCTGTGTCTCGGTCAGCGGGATGTCGGGTCCGGTGTGGACCGTCACGGTCCGGTCCGGATCGACGAGGGTGACGTTCTGCGGAATCGCGATGGGGAGGGTGCGCAGTCTCTCCAGCGCCTCATCGACGGTTTCGCAGGTCTCCAGCAGATAGCGCAGCACCAGGGGTATGGCGAATCCTCGTCCGTGGACGTACCGCCCGCCGAAGGTGAGTGATACCGCGAGGCCCGCGTCGTTCATGCCGTCCAGCAGCCCCCACCCGGCCTCCTGCATACCGATCACGGGGCGGAGGAAGCGGGAGGAGACGATGGTGCCTTCGCAGTGTTCGGGAGCGTAGTCGTAGTTCCTGAGCAGAGTGCCGGGGCGGCCGATCTGCGTGCAGCCGGAGAAGAACGGCCGCACCGCCGCCAAGGTGAGAAGAGTTCTGGCCTCGGGTGAGGGCAGTTGGCCGGCGAGCCGGTCCAGTGCCGGGACGAGTTCGGGCATGTGCTCCTCGAAGAGCCGCCGGGCACGGGCCGCGCCCTCGGGAGTCCTGCCCTCCTCGGTCAGCCAGTCCGCCGCGCCCGCCATGGCCGGCCGGACCCGCTCGGCCCACCGCCCGTCGCCGCCGTCACCGATCTCCACGGCCTGGAATGTCTTGACGTGTCGAGTCATGAGGCGTGACCCAACCGAATTTCAGCCCTTTTTGCAATGCGGGCGCCGGCGCGACAGGGCGGCCGCTGCCGACAGGCACAGGGTGGCCACCAGTGCGGTGAAGATCCGCACGGCCGGCAGGAGCCCGGTGGCCGTGGCCAGGAAGCCGACGCCGACGACGGGGATGCCCACGCCGAGGTAGACGACGACGTAGAAGCTGGAGAGCACGTCGGCGTGGCGGCCCTGGGGGGCGGCCCGGTTGATCTCGGTGACGGCGCCAAGGAAGGTCAGTCCCTGCCCGGCGCCGCCGATGACGGTGGCCGCCAGCAGCAGCGGCAGCGGCAGCGGCAGCGAGGAGAGGCCACCGGCCACGGCCAGCAGCACCAGGCCGGTGACCTGGACGCCGGCCGGCCTGCGCCCCGCCGCCGCGATCTGGGCGAGTGCCGAACAGCGAGCATCAGGGTGACGGCGCCGCCGGCCAGGGCGAGATTGCCGCTGCCGGTGAGTTTCGTGACGTAGGCCGGCACCAGGCTCAGGAAGATCCCGGTCACGGAGAAGGCGAGGAAGCTCGCCGTGCCGCCGGCCAGGAACAGCCTCCGCATGGTGGGCGGGACGGTGGGGCGGCGCGGGCGCCAGCGGGCGGTGGGCCGGGTGGCGGGGAGGGTGGCCTTGGCGAGGGCCGCGGGAATCAGCAGCGCGATCTCCGAGGCGTAGGGCAGGACGCAGGGCCAGGGGGCGTACTCGGCCGGCAGGCCGGTGATCAGCGGGTCCGCACCCCAGGCCTCCGACGGAGGCGACCGTCGACACCAGTGCGGCCCGGCCCGGGTCGCCGCCGGGCTCCAGTTCGGTCAGTGCCGCCGTGAGCGCACCGGAGGCGGCCCCCACGGCGAGGCCCTGGAGCAGGCGGGCGGCGATAAGCCGGCCGACGCCGTCGGCGAGGGCGAGGACGAGCGAGCCGAGGGCGGCCAGCACCACGGCCGGCAGGAGTACGGTGCGGCGCCCGACGGAGTCGGACAGTGGGCCGGCGATCAGCAACGAGGGGATCAGCGCGGCCACGTACACCGCGAAGACCAGCGTGACCACGAGCGGGGAGAAGCCGAACTCCTGCTGGTCGCCGCGGTACAGAGGGGTGGGCAGATTGGTGCCGGTCAGCAGGCGGAACAAGGTGCAGGCGGTGGCCCGGAAACGGGCCGGGCTCCGCGTGGCGGTCCCGGGTCCGGCGGGGGCCGCCGGTCCGTGCGTGGTCATCGCGTCGTCCTCGGGTTCAGTCGCGGGTGCGTCGCCACGGCCCCGTCGGCCGGTTTTGACCGACGGTCAGTCAAATAAGTGACCGACGGTCGGTCAAGGGGACGGGACCGACCGTCGGTCAGCTATATTGAGGACCCGAATCGGGCTGCGCGACACCGCGTGAACGGAGGTGGGCATGCCGGCGACGACGCGGAGGAAGCGAGTCACCAAGAGCCCCGACGACCGCAGGGACGACATCCTGCGTGCAGGGCAACGGGTGTTCGGCACGACGGGCTTCGAGCGCGCCACCATCTCCGAGCTCGCGGACGCGGCCGAGATCGGCAAGGGCACCTTCTACCTGTACTTCGAGTCCAAGGACCACCTGCTCGGCGCACTGTGGGAGCGTTATGTCGACGGCATCGTCTCCACCGCGCAGGAGATCCTGGACGAGAGCGACGACTGGTGGCCCACCATCGACCGGGTGATGAGCGCCCTCGTCCGGCACGCCGTCGAGAACGCCGAACTGCACCGGATCGTCTACGGCTCGGCCAACGCCAAGGCCCTGGAACTGTGCCGGCAGGCCAACCAACGGGTCATCGACCTGATGTGCGCGTTCGTCGAAGAGGGCACGGACGCCGGCGCGTTCCGGGCCGCCGACACCCGCGTGGCGTTCCGCATGGCCTACCACGCGGCCGACGGCCTGCTGGACGACCTCATCGGCCAGGACGGCGAGGGCCCCGGCGTCGATGAGCGCCGGGTCGTCACCATGGTTCTCGAACTCGTCCACCGCGCCCTGGGTGATCACGCGTACGCGCCCGCACTGCTGAACCCGGTCGCCACGGCTGCCGGTTGAGCCCACGATGGCGGGCGCACGAGGGCGAGGCCGTCACGGGCGCGGACACGGTGCACGCGACGGCCGGTGCGGCCACTCCCCCGCCGGGCCGGCAGGACATGACCCGGGCCGTCACGTCAGGTCGTCGGCGCGGCCGAAACCGCGGGCGGCCCAGAGCAAGGCGGTGACCGCAGTCAGCAGGAGGACACCCGCCTCGATGACCGGCGGCGGCTGCCAGGCACCCCAGCGGACGCCGGCCGCGGCACTGGGGCGGGCGGTGCGGCGCAGGATGTCGGCGGCGTAGGCGAGCGGGTTGAGGGCGGCCGCGGAGGTCACCCAGGACGGCAGGGTGGAGAGGGGGACCAGCGCGCCCGATCCGAAGAGGAGCGGCGCGCTGGTCAGGGCCAGGAGCGTGGTGAAGGTCTCGGGCCGCCGGGTGAGTACGGCCGGCACGAGGGTGAGCGCGGTCGGCGCGAAGGCGGTCAGGGCCAGTTCCGCGAGGAGGCCGCCCAGCAGCAGGGGCCGGTAGGGCAGCCCGCCGGCCGGTGCCAGGGCGAGCAGGACGGCGCCCTGGACCGTGGCCGTGGCACAGCCGCCGAGGCAGATCCCGCACAGCAGGCTCGACCGGCGGGCGGGGGTGACGAGCAGTTCCCGGACGATGCCGCTGTACCGGTCGGTGATCAGCCGGAAGCCGACGCTGACGGCCGGTGCCTGGACGGCCATGAGCAGGATGCCGGGATAGAGGAAGGCCCGGTACTGGCCGCCGAGCGCGGCGTCGGGGACGAGCGCGGACAGGCCGCCGCCGAAGGCGAGCGGGAACAGCAGGGGTTGCAGGAGCGGCAGCACGGAGTTCGTGGGGCCGACGAGGTCCTGTCCTTCCCAGTGCACGGTGACCAGGTGGCCGGCTGCCCCGGCGGCCAGGAAGCGCAGGCTCGTGGAGTCCAGCCCTCCGGAGAGGTCGGCGCTCACCGTGCCGCCGTCGGCAGTACAGGTGCCGACCGTGTCCGTCAGTGCCGTACGCACCGCCGCGGCGGCCTCCGTCAGGGACAGGTGCGGTTCGGGGGGCTGCCGCCAGCGGGCCGTGGGGCCCCGGCGCCCGTCGCGCTCCCGCACCAGCGCCTCGTGCGGGGGTACGGCACGCACGTTCCGCCAGTAGGTCCGGTCGGCGAGGAGCGTGGACGTCACCGGCGGGTACAGGAGCCGCACGGCCAGCGTCTCGGGGTCGGGATCCGCGCCCGACAGGGCGGCCAGCACATCGGCGCGGCCGGCCGCCACCGGCACCCCGTCGACATGTGCGGTGAAGACACGGCACACGGCCGATGCCGTACCGCGCGCCCACACCCGGCCGCCCACCGATGCCAGCACGTGGAAGCTGCCCGCCAGACCGGACACGGCCCGTTCCGCCTCCGCGGGCAGGCGCACCCGCTCGGTCCGCCGCCGTAACACCTCGGCCCGCGCGGCGCTCCGTCCCAGGACGATGACGCGCGCCTCGCCCGTCCGCGCCGACACCTCCCGCCGGGCGTCCCAGCGGCCCACCAGCCACGGCCGTCCCGAGGCGTGCGGCACGCAGCGCACGCCCTCACGGCACAGCCGCCCCGCGACAGCGGCGGCGGCCCGCGAGTCCGGCAGCATCACCCACCATTCGTCCACGGAACTCCTTCTTCGCACGGGCAGGTCGGGCGGCCTCACGCCCGGCGGGCACGCGTCGCACGCCCGCCGGGGTTCACAGCACCGGGCTCATTCGCCGTAGGGGCAGCGCCAGAACGGCGGGAGACCGCCGTCGAAGCGGTTGCCGTACGGCCAGCCGAGGGTGACCTCGGCGAAGTCACCGGCCTCGCTCAGCATCGGCGCCTCGTAGGCCTCCTCGCGGTTCTCCATGTCCGTCACCTCCTCCCGTCTCCTCCGGGTCGAACGGGTGTGGAACGGCCCTGTCCGCCGGCCTGCGGGGTCCGTTCACCCAACGGTGATGACCGGGCGTGCGTGGGCTAACCGGCTGAACGGCATAAACGCCCCCCAGGGATGAAGGTGCGGCACAACCCCGGCAGTTCACGCACAACTCACCACGGAAAGCAACCGCGGCTCGCTTCGGCGTGCCGGCGCGCGTCAGGGTCCGCCCGCGTACTGTGCGCGCCGCACACCCCCGGCCAGTCGGCCACACCGGGCCGCCTCCGCGACGAGACGGCGCTACGCGCACGTCCGCCTCGCCGCACAACACTCCGGGGAGTCGTACGGCGAGGCGGACGTGCGGTACCACGGCGGGCAGCCATGGTGACCGGCGAGTGAGACGCCGGGGCAGGGAGCGTGGCTCCGCCTGCCCCCGAGCGGGACCCGTGCCCCGGTGGACGGCACCGGTGGGGTCCGCGGGCGGTACGGGGAGCGTGCCGGACCCGGCGGGTCTCCCTCCACCTCGTCCACGGCTACGCACCCAGGGAGTACGCGGTGTGCTACCGCGTCCACCACAGCACCGAGGACGGCATGGGTGCCGTGCAC
>NZ_JBEZUP010000045.1:0-57292 GCF_040636485.1 Streptomyces sp. NPDC038707 | reverse complement strand
TGGCGGCGGCCACGGCGGCGGTGGTGAGGACCTTCTTCGGGGAAGCGATGCGGCGGATGATGGAGACGGTCACGGAGTACCTCTTGCGTCGGGGATAAGGGGGTCGCCGCGCATGCGGTGGGCCACGTGGTGTGGCCGGCATGCGTCGGCGCCGCGGCCCGCTGCGGGGCTCGTGGCGCCTGGCGACGTCATCCAGATAAGCAGCCCCCGAAGGTGCCCGCAATGACCCCCTTTACTAGTGGTGGCCGGATCCGGGTGGAATGCCGGGTGTGTGGCGTGGGTCTCAATCCGCAGGTCAGGCGGGGTGCGGGAAGGGGTGAATCGGGCAAAAGGTACTACGGCGTCGGGTCGTAGGTGACGTGCGTCATGTGGGGTCCTTCACCGACTTGCTCACGCCACGCGCCCGGACCCGCGCGCCGGGTCACTGTCCGGGGCCCTCGAATGTGACCGCGGTCTCGAAGGCGGCCCGCCGGGTGGCGCGGCGCAGCGCCCGCAGCACCGCCGGACCGAGCGCGAGGGTGAGGACCACCGTGCACAGGGCCCGGCCCAGGTCCCAGCCGAGGGAGGTGGCCGTGCAGTACGCGACGAAACGGGCCAGGTTCGCGGCGACCGGATCCCCGGCGACGAAGGAGATGCCCGAGGCACCGCCGCCCATGAAGGGCCACCCGGCCAGGTTCATCACCGTGCCGTAGGCGAACGCGGCCAGGAAGCCGTAGACCGCGAGCAGCAGCAGTTCCGCCCGGCCGCGCAGCCGGACCGAGCCCGGGAGCAGCCCGGCACCCATCGTGAACCAGCCCATCGCCAGCATCTGGAACGGCAGCCACGGCCCGACCCCGCCCGTGAGCAGGGCGGACGCGAACATGGTCACCGAGCCCAGGGTGAAGCCGAAGCCCGGGCCGAGCACCCGGCCGCTGAGCACCATCAGGAAGAACATCGGCTCCAGGCCCGCCGTACCGGCGCCGATGGGCCGCAGCGCCGCGCCCGTCGCCGCGAGGACGCCCAGCATGGCCACCGCCTTCGGACCGAGGTCGGACTCCGAGATCGTCGCCACGACCACCGCGACCAGCAGCACCAGCAGGCCCGCGAACAGCCAGGGGGCGTCCTGGGCGTGGGCGCTCAGCTGGGAGCGGGGCGGGGCGAGGAAGGGCCAGCAGAAGGCGACCAGGCCGACGGCGCCGGTGAGGGCGAGGGCGGCGAGGGAACGGGGGCCCAGGCGGACGGCGTGCAGGCGGGTGCGGCTCATGTCAGGGCCTCTCGTACCTCGTCCAGGGCCTCGCGGACCTCGGAGACGGTCAGCCAGCGCTGGGGGGCCAGGATCTTCGTCACCTGCGGGGCGAAGGAGGGGGAGGACACGACGATCTCGGCCGTCGGGCCGTCCGCGATCACCTCGCCCTCGGCCAGCAGCACCACGCGGTGGGCCAGTTCGGCGGCCAGTTCCACGTCGTGGGTCGCCAGCACGATCGCGTGTCCCTCGGCGGCGAGTGAGCGCAGTACGGAGACCAGGCGGGCCTTGGCCGCGTAGTCCAGGCCGCGGGTCGGCTCGTCCAGCAGGAGCAGGGGCGGGCGGGCGGTGAGGACCACGGCCAGGGCGAGCGCCAGGCGCTGGCCCTCGGAGAGGTCGCGGGGGTGGGCGTCGTCGGTGATGTCCGGGAGCAGTTCGGAGACGAGGGCGCGGCAGGTGCCGGGGGCGGCCTCCGCGTCCTGGTCGGCGGCGGCGCACTCCGCCGCGACCGTGTCCGCGTACAGCAGGTCCCGGGGGTCCTGGGGGACCAGGCCCACCTGGCGGATCAGGGCGGGGGGCGGGGTGCGGTGGGGGGTGAGGCCGCCGACGGTGACCGTGCCGGTGGTGGGGGCGAGCAGGCCGACGAGGGTGCCGAGCAGGGTGGACTTGCCGGCGCCGTTGCGGCCCATGAGGGCGATGGTCTCGCCCCTGGAGATGGTCAGGTCTATGCGGCGCAGGGCTTGGACGGTGTCCCGGCGGAGGGAGAGGGAGTCGATCCGCGCGAGCTGCGGGCGGTCGTCGGGCGGGGTGGGGGCGGCGCGGCGGAACAGGGAGCGGAGCCGGGGCTGCCGGGGGCCGGGGGCGGGGTCGCTCACGGGCCTCGGCGAGGTACGGCGCGCAGGACGGTCGGCCAGGCGGGCCCGCAGGGGAGCGGCCTGGCGGCGGGCGTCCCTGACGGTCAGAGGGAGGGGGGTCCAGCCGGCCAGGCGGCCCAGGGCGATGACCGGGGGGTGGACCGGGGAGACCGCCATGATCTCGGACGGGGTGCCGGTGAGGGGGGCGCCGCCGGGGGCGGGGAGGAGGACCATGCGGTCGGCGTACTGGATCACCCGTTCCAGGCGGTGCTCGGCCATGAGGACCGTCGTGCCGAGGTCGTGCACCAGGCGCTGGAGGACCGCCAGTACCTCCTCCGCCGCCGCCGGGTCGAGCGCGGAGGTCGGCTCGTCCAGGACCAGTACCCGGGGGTGCGGGGTGAGGACCGAGCCGATGGCGACCCGCTGCCGCTGCCCGCCGGAGAGGGTGGCGACGGGACGGTCCCGCAGGGCGGCCAGGCCCAGCAGGTCCAGGGTCTCCTCCACCCGGCGCCGCATCACCTCCGGGGCGAGCCCCAGGGACTCCATGCCGTAGGCGAGTTCGTCCTCCACGGTGTCCGTCACGAAGTGCGCCAGCGGATCCTGGCCCACCGTGCCGACCACGTCGGCGAGTTCGCGCGGCTGATGGGTACGGGTGTCCCGGCCGGCCACCGTCACGCGCCCGCGCAGGGTGCCGCCGGTGAAGTGCGGGACCAGCCCGCTGACCGCGCCCAGCACCGTCGACTTGCCGGCCCCGGACGGCCCGGCGAGCAGCACGAGTTCACCCTCGGGGACCTCGAAGTCGACGCCGGCGACCGTGGGTTTATCGGCGCCCTCGTACGTCACGCTGACATCCTCGAAGCGGATCACGACGGCTCCCTGGGGACGGCGAAGGCGGGCAGCAGGGCGAGCAGGACGGCCGCGGCGGGCCAGAGGGGCAGGGTGGGGGCGGTCAGGGGGACGACGCCGGGGTGCAGGGCCTCCGGGTCGCGGACCGAGGCCAGCGTCAGCAGCGCGGCCACGGCGGCGCCGGAGCCGGTGACCAGCCAGGCGCGCGCTCCCCAGGGGTCGGGGCGGTACCGGGTGCGCGGGGTACGCCGGCCGCCCAGCCGCAGCCCGGCGAGCGCGGCGAGGACTCCGGCGAGGAGTACGGGAAGCCCGTAGGTGCCGCCCTCCGCGGTCAGCAGTCCGTACGTGCCCGCGCAGACACCGAGCAGGCCGCCGAGGGTGAGGGCGGCGGTGGTACGGCGGACGGGCGCGGGGACCTCGGCGGTACGGCCGTAGCCGCGCGCCTCCATCGCGGCGGCGAGGGCCACCGAGCGTTCCAACGCGCCCTCCAGGACCGGCAGTCCGACCTGGAGCATGCCCCGTACACCCCGGTCGGGGCGGCCGCGCAGGCGGCGGGCGGCGCGCAGCCGGCGGACGTCGGCGATCAGGTGGGGGGCGAAGGTGAGGGCGACGACCACGGCCACGCCCGTCTCGTACAGGGCGCCGGGCAGCGACTTGAGCAGGCGGGTGGGGCTGGCGAGGGCGTTCGCGGCGCCCACGCAGACCAGGAGGGTGGCGAGCTTCAGGCCGTCGTACGCGGCGAAGAGCACGGCCTCGGCGGTCACCCGGCCGCCGAGGCGGATGCCCTGCGCCCAGTGCGGGAGGGGGACTTCGGGGAGGGTGAGGAGGGTGTGCGTGCCGGGGACGGGGGAGCCGAGCGCCACCGCGAACAGGACGCGGATGACGACGACGGCGAGCGCGAGGCGGACGAACCCGGTGTACGAACGGGCCCAGGGGGCGGAGGAGCGGTGCGTCGCCACGACGTAGCCGGAGGCCGCGAGGAGGAGCGCGAGGAGGAGGGGGTTGGTGGTGCGGGTCGCCGCGACGCCGAGGGATATGGCCCACAGCCACCAGGCACCGGGGTGGAGAGCGGGGCGCAACCGGGTGGCGTGGGACGGGCGGGACTCACCCGGACGCATCGCGCCGCCGTCGGGACTGCCATATCGCCGCGCCTGCCAGCAGGGCGACCACGCCGACGCCGATGGGCAGGCCGAGGGAGGGGCCGGAGCCGGACCCGGAGGAGCCGGACCCGGCCGCGGCGGTGGGCTTGCCGCCGCCGGAGACCTGCTCGCCGCAGCCCTGGCGCGGGTAGCCCGCGATGGCGCACAGCAGGGCGTTGGTGTCGTAGCGCAGCGGCTTCGCCACCGCGGCGAGGGCGTCCGCCGTGGACGCGTCGGACGGCACCCGCGCGCACACCGCCCGGCGCCCCGGCGGCATCTCGCCGGACGGCGCGTCCGCCGGTGTGCCGAAGTCGAGGACCAGGGCCACCCGCTTGGCGCCGGCCTTCGCCGGTGTGTCCGCGCAGATCGCGGAGAAGTCCGCCGTGCCGCGCGGCCGGCTCGCGTCCGCCGAGTCCGCGCTCACGGCGAACCGGAACCCCTGCACCGTACCGTCGTCGGGGCGGACGGAGGCCGGGCCCTGGGTCGCGTACGTCCAGTGGTCGCCGGTACGTTCCCAGAAGGACCAGTAGCGGTAGCCGGTCGCACCGGCCCGCCCGGCGCAGGCGAGGAGCAGCAGCGCGGCGACGAGCACCGGCACGGCACGGCGGACGGCGGTCACGGCTGCCGCTTCTTCCGGCCGCTGATCAGGAAACCGACACCGATGCTGGCGACCAGGCAGACACCGAAGATCCACCAGCCCTGGTTCCCGGAGTCCTTCTTCTTCTCGCCCTCCGGCTGCTGACCGGAGGCGTCCATCCGCGGGGCCGGGCCCTGTGAGTTGAGCGCGCTGACCAGGCTGGTGCCGTTGAAGTCGCCCGGCTGCTCGCCGAGGGCGTGGGCGGCCAGGATCAGCTGGGCGTAGGCGGCGGGACCGCTCTGCTCCGCCCACGGGCTGGCGTGCTTCTCCAGCCAGGCGTAGGCCTTGCGGGCCGGTCCGGTACGGCCGTCCGCGGCGAGCGCCACGACGGCGTCCGCGGTGTTGCCGAAGTCGGGCTGGGCCTTGGCACCGGGCAGCGTGGACTGGAGGTGGCCGGTCTTGGCGACGGCCGCCGCGAGGTAGACGCCGGCGTTGTCGGCGACCTGGGTGCGGGAGCCGGCCCTGACACAGGCGTCCCCGGCCGGGGCCTTTCCGGCGCGGGCCACGAAGCCCTTGCCGAGCGCGCCCAGCAGACCGGCCGCGGTGGCGTCGGCGTTGGGCAGCAGCGCGCCCTTCTTGTCCGGCTGGAAGGCGAGGGCGCCGCCGCCGTCCTGGTCGCAGGGGATGGACCAGGCGGGCAGGGCGTCGTACGGGGACTTGCCGGACTCGCGGACGGACGCCGGGTCGGTGCCGGCGGCGGCGAGGGCGCCGATGACCACGGAGGTGGAGTTGGTGTCGCTGGGGTCGCCCGGGTAGTAGCTCCAGCCGCCGTCCTTGTTCTGGACGGACTTCAGCCAGTTCAGGGCCTTCTCCACGGCACCGCCGTGCCCGCCGGTCGCGGCGAGGGCCTGGACGGCGGCGGCCGTGCTGTTGGTGTCCGGCTTCAGCTTGTCGTCGCAGGGCTTGCCGGGAGCGGCCCGGAAGGCGGCGAAGGCGCCGTTCGCGCACTGCTGGCCGGTGAGCCAGTCCACGGCGGCCGGGGCGGGCCGGTAGCCGAGCGTCCGCTGCGCGACCAGCGTCAGCGACTGCCGCCACACGCCGTCGTACGTCGGGTCACCCTTGCCGTACAGCCCGGAGGGGACCGTCGCCTTCGGCGACGGGGACGGGTCGGCGGCCGTGGCGGGCGCGGCTGCGGCCAGCACCACGCCTACGGCGGCGAGAGCCGCGGCACTGCGGCGGACGTTCATGGTCGGCGACTGCCTCTCCTGCGGGGAGCCGGGCAGCACGCGGGCGACACCCGGGCGGCTCGGCTCCGTCAACCTCGACGGTGCCGTGCGCGGCGGACCACCGGCGCACGCGAGCCGTCAGCGACCCGGCGGAGGCGCTCCCGTTCGCTCCGGCCAAGCCGGTGACGCGGCGAAGACACCGCCGGAAATGCACCGGCTTTCCCCCGTACGGGTGTGACGACCCCGCCACTTTACCGGCCGCCCCGGGCGGGCCCGGCGGTGGCTGCGGGCAGGCGGCGGGCAGGCGGCGGGCAGGCGGCGGGCGGAACGGGCCCGCGCGGATCGCGCCATCGGGGAACGCGCGCGGGAGGGGTGCGGCATGCGCGTGGTGTCGCTATGTCTCCGGCTGGCCGCTGTATCGGCCCTCTGATGCTCGTTCCTGCATCGCGGATGACCGTGAACGGGCCGGGCGGGCGGTGGAGGCAGGACCGGGAGGATGTCCGAGACCGGGCGATTGGGCGGCTCCGGCCCGGCGCAGTGATCCCTGCGACCCTCGGCACGACCGCACGAGGGCGGACACCACGGAGGAGCCATGGACCTGTCCGAGCTGCGCCGGAGCCCCTTCCACCTGCACACCAAGCTCGACAACCTCGCGATCGGCTCCGACGGCGGCAAGGTCGCCGTGGGCGGGAAGCCGAGCCGCTGGCTGATGGAGCCGGGACCCGAGCCGGACACGTTCAGGATCCACAGCTTCGAGGACCCGTCCGTCGCCTGGACCGCCGTGGGGGACACGACCCCCGTGCCGGTCCTGCTCCTGCCGCCCGCCGCGCCCGAGCTGTCGGACTTCCGGTTCGTGCCGGTCGCCGGCGAGGAGGACACGTACGAGATCCTGCACGGCCCGGACAAGGCGATCGGGGTCTACAAGCCCAACGAGACCGGCCAGCAGCCCCTGACCCTCCTCGGCGCGCCGAGCGCCTGCCGCATCCTGATCACGCGCGCCTGAGGACGGCCGTACGGCCCCGCGTCCCGCCCCGCGCCCCGCAAGGGAGTTGGCCGACGAGCCGTGCAGTAAGGTCGGCGGATCATTACGGGGGGCCTCATGCGGATCCGGCGTGTCCGACGGGCGGCGATCGTCGCCACGGTGTTCGCGGCCTGTCTGCTGTCCTGTTCCACCGACGCGGACGACGCCCCGCAAGGGGCCGGGACGCGGGACGCCTCCCGTTCCGCGTCCGCCCCGGCCCCGGCGGACACCGGGAAGCAGGAGCCCCCCGCCACACCGGCCCCTGCCGCGTCCCCGGGTCCGGAACTGGTCCGCGACGCCTTCGCCGGCCTCCAGGCCACCCTCAACGACACGTGTACCCCAGGGGCGGGGGACTGCGCGTACTTCCTGGGCAGGGTCCACGAGGAACTGACGGGCCTCGACGCGGCGATGAAGGCGGACCCCGAGGGGCCGGGCCACTTCCGGGAGCCCCTCACATGGATCGGGGAACTCCGCACCGCACTCGGCGACGACACCTCCACGCAGAACCTGGAGGCCCACCGCACCGAGCTGCTCGGCGTCCGCGACCGGATCAACAGCTGGATGCAGGGCCATCCCGACGACTACCGCTGAGCGCGAGCGGGCGGCCGGGACGGCGACGCACGGACCCACACGGTGGAGGCGGACCCCGACGGCGACACCGGGGCGCGCGACCGCCTCCTTCGCCGGGGGCGCCGGGTCCTGTCGGACCTAGGCCGCGTGGACACGGGCCGCCGGGTGGACCATGGCGGTGAGGTGGCGGGACATGCGGCGCAGGGCCTTCTCGCACTGGGCCGGGGTGTCGGCCGTGGTCACCCAGTGGGCGAGGCGGTCGGTGACCTCGGCGTGGGAGGCCGCCGTCACCGGGTCGCCGGGGCGGCGGGTGAGGACCATGCGTTCGGCGGACGGCTCCTGCGCGGCGGCGGGGTCCAGGCGGAGGTGGGCGAGGCGGCCGGTCACGGCCGGGTAGGCGAACTGGACGGCGGCGGCGCGCTGCCGGGTCGGGGTGAGGTCCGGGAGCCCGCCGGTGGCCAGGGCCGCGGCGGCCCGGGACAGGTCGACGCCGGTGGCCCGTTCCACGAGCAGGGGGATCAGGTCGCCGGGCGGGTGCGGGACGACGTCCAGGACGCGGGGGCCGCGGGCGGTCAGCCGCAGCGCGATGTGGGCGACGGTGTGGGTGAGCCGCACGGCGCGCACGGCGCGTTCCACGCTCTGGCGCAGGAAGCGGTTGTGCAACAGGACGTCGTGGGCGTGGACGCTGTGCCGCAGCGGGCGGCGGGCGGGCGCGGGGCCCGGGGTCGTACGGGTGAGCGCGACGATGCGTACCTCGTCGTCCAGGACGACGGCCTCGGCGGACACCGGTTCCCCCTCGGTGTCCGCCGGGTCCGCCGTCGGCACCCGGTGCCGGTCCAGCAGTGCCCGTAACGCCGACGGGTCGGCGCAGGTCACGGCCGCCTCGTACGGCAGGCCCGGTAAGCCGAGCCGGGCGGCCAGACGGACGGCCGGGGGCAGGTGCGCCCGGGACCAGGCCAGTATCCCGCCGGGGGAGTGACCCCGTAACGCCTCCGCCGTCCGTTCCGCGTCGGCCGGGTCCGCCGCCAGATGGGCCGTCAGGTGCGGGCGGGCCCAAGGGGCGGGCGGGGACGGGCCGACCAGGAGGACGGGGTGGGCCGCCGCGATCCGCGCCAGCGGGAACTCGCCGCAGACGTCCCCCCGGCCGGCCCCGAGGAGCACGACGGGCTGGGCCATGGGCCTGGACCTTCCTCGGGGGGAGGCGATCGGGAGCGCCCCGGGTGCCGCTCCCCCATAGGCGGCACCCGAGGCGGGTCGGATCTTGCTCTCCGTGCAGTGATCCTCACCCACCGCGCCCTGAACTGTCAACGATAGCTGCGTAATTAGGCAGGAAGTCTTGTCAGGTCAGGTCGGGCCTGGTCGCGGCGGGGGCAAGCTAGTAGCCTCGCGCCCAGCCAGCGATCGGAAAGACACGCCCAGGGGGGACTCGGTGAGTGACGCCTACGCCGCGCTGGCCGAAGTGCTGGACCGGCTCGGTGAGCTGACCGGCAGGCCCGGCCGGCTGCCGGAGGCCCTCGACGTGGCCGGCCTCTCCTACCGCACCGGCATCCCCGTGGGCGTCGTCGTGGAACTCCTCTCCGGCGGCCGGGCCGGTGAGCCCTGCCTCGCCCACCGGGTGCGCCAGCGGCTCGACTTCATCCGGGAGACCCGGCGCCGCCCGGACGGCAAGCGGTACTCCCTGGACGAACTGGCCCGGATCGCCGGAACCAGCAGGCAGTGGCTGAGCGAATGGCGCAAGAGCGGCATGCCCAGCCTGGAACACGCCGACCGGCTGCGCCGCTTCTTCGGCCTGCCCGCCGGGTTCTTCACCGCCGACGAACCCGAGGCGCTGTGCGAGGCGCTGCAACCGGTGCTGCAGAGCCTGGAGGCCGAGGCCGACCCGCTGCTGCGGCTGCGGGAGAGCGGCCTGGTCCGGCTCGCCGCCCGGGCCCCGCAGATGAACGCCCGGCAACTCGCCACCCTGGCCGATCTGGCCGAGATGATCATCGCCTCGGAGCGGGCGGGGGACACCGGGCGTGCCTGAACAGTCCGCCAAGACCCCGTGGACGGCGCGGACCCTGAGGTCGGCGGCGTCCCTGCGGCCCTTCGGCTCCCCGAAACGCTTCCTCGACCGGCTCGTGCGCGAGACGGTCCGCACCCTCACCCCGCCGACCACCCCCGAGGCGTTCCTGCACGCGCTGTGCGCCACCCTCAGCCCCCGGCTGGACCGCCCGGTCAAGCTGCGGTTCGTCGCCTTCCCGCAGGGCCTGGACATCTCCGGGATCACCCTGGCCCGCGAGGAGGACTACATCGTCGTGGTCGAGGAACGCGCCCCGGACCCGCACAAGTTCGTCATCGCCGGGCACGAGATCGGCCACATCCACCACGGCACCCTGGACGTGCACTACGCCCCCGGACTGCCCGCCGCCGCCCGCCGCCTGCTGACCCGCGCCGAGGACGACATCCCGTGGGACCAGGTGGCCGCCATGGCCACCCGGTCCCCCGCCGCCGAGGCCGCCGAGGCCGAGTGGGAGGCCGAGGAGTGGGGGCTGCGCCTCGCGGCGAAGTTCTCCAAGGTCGTCGGGCCGGGCGCGGCCGGCCGGATGACCCAGGACACCCTCACCGACCGGCTGTCCTCCTCGCTGGGCAACATCGGCGGCCCCTGATGCGCTGGGACATCTCCGGTTCCTGGGTCGCGTACGCCGTCCCGGCCGTGCTGTTCGCCGTCGCCTTCGCGATCAAGCTGCCGCTGCTGCGGCGCGCCTGGCAGGACCCGATCCTGCGGGCCACCGCCGTGCTGCTCGGCATCGGCACGCTCGTCTTCGTCTCCCTGCCGCCGGCCAACCTGCACCGCATCAACGTCCTCACCGGCATCCCCAACTTCGCCGCCGTCTGGGTGTACTCGCTGGCCTCCGCCTACTGCGGCGCCTGCCTGTGGCTCATCATCACCTGGCGGGAACCGCCGTCGGCCGCGCGCCGCCGGCGCACCCGCCAGGTCGGGCTGGCGTACGCCGCCGTCATCGTCGGACTGTGCGTGACCTTCCTGCTCGGCGACCACGACGTGGAGCGCCTGCGCGACCTGGACACCTATTACGCGGACACCCCGTGGATGCGCGAGTTCATCCTGCTCTACGTCATCGCCCACACGGCGTCCGCGCTGGTCGCCGCCGGCCTGCTGCGGGCCTGGTACCGGGAGGTCGAGGACACCTGGCTGCGCCGGGCGGTGATCTTCCTCCAGGAGGCCTACGCCCTCGGGCTGTTCTTCGACGTCGCCAAGTTCACGGCCATCGCCGGCCGGTGGAGCGGCCGGGACTGGGACTGGCTGTCGACCCACGCGGCGCCGCCGTTCGCCATCGCCGAGGCCGGCCTGGTGGCCGTCGCCTTCATCGTCGGCCAGGCCGGTCCCCTGCTGGCGGAGCGGCGGCGCCTGGTCCGCGACCACCGGCGCCTGAAGCCGCTGTGGCAGACCATGCTGGCCATCACCCCGCCCGCCGCGCCCGCCACCGGCCGGGTCAGCGGCGCCGCCCTGCGGCTGGAACTGCGCCGGGCCACCATCAACGACGCCCTCCTCAAGCTGGGCCCCTACCTGAGCGAGTCCCGGCGGGAGCGGATCCGGCGCGCGGCGGCGGAGGCCGGCTACCCGGAGTCCGTCGCGCGGGGCATCGCGGGGGCGGTGGACCTGCGGTTCGCCGCGGTGGCGCTGCACGCGCCCGACGACCCGGACTCCCCCCGGTCCGAGACCGGGATCGCCGGCTTCCCCTGCGTCCCCGACAGCGAACTGCAGAACGTCTCGCACGCCCTGCGCCACCACGAGGCGGCGATCGAGAGGTTCCACCGGCAGGCCCTCGCCGCACAGAGCGCCGGCGCACGGCACCCGTGAGGACATTGTTCCGCTGGAGTGGGCCTGACTAGCCTCGCGCCATGGGTACGGAAGAGGAATACGCGAGGTACCGCGAGGACGCGAAGGTGCTCGCGGCGGTCGGCGCGTGCGTACGGGCGCAGACCGGGCGCGTCGAGGTACGGCTGCCGAAGACCGTGGCCGACGCGGCGGTGGCCGCCTGGCGGCGCGACGAGTGCGGCGGCCCCGGCGACGGGCGCGAGGAGAACCGCGAGCAGTACGTCCTGCGCGACCGGGCGGCCGAACTCGCGCTGATCGGCGCGGCGGTCGCCGAGCGCGGACGTCCGGACGGCGAGGAGGTCGTGGTCGCCCTGGACGTGGAGAGCGCGGGGGCCGCCGCGCGGGTGTCGTCCTCGGACGCAACCTGACACAACGCCGGAGGGACGGGCTCACCTTGCCCTGTGGCGCGGCTCACACGGCGGTCATGTCACGGGGAGACCGGCCCGCCTCGTCTCGGGAGTGACCAACTGCTCCGATGGGAGGCCGAGATGAAGGTTGTGGTGGTGGGTGCCGGGTACGCGGGCACGTTCGCGGCGAACCGGGTGGCCAAGAAGGTGAAGGGCGCCGAGGTCACGGTGGTCAACGCGCGCCCCGAGTTCGTGGAGCGCATCCGGCTGCACCAGCAGGTCGCCGGGACGGCCACGGCGGCGAGGCCGCTCACCGCGATGCTGCGGCCCGGCATCGCCGTGCGGATCGGCAGCGTGGAGAAGATCGGCGACGGCACGGTGGTCCTGGACGACGGCGAGAGCCTCGCGTTCGACCACCTCTTCCTGGCCGTCGGCAGCACGGTCCGGCCCCTGCCGGGCACGGTCCCGGTCGGCACCTGGGAGGGCGCGCGGCAGGCGCGGGCCGGCCTGGCCGCCCTGCCCGCCGGCGGCACCGTGACGGTCGTCGGCGGCGGGGCCACGGGCGTCGAGACCGCGACCGAGGTGGCCGAGGCCCGGCCCGACCTGCGGGTACGGCTCGTCGCGCCGGAGGTCGCCGACTGCCTGTCGGGCGCGGCGCGGCAGCGGGCGCTCACCGCGCTGGAGCGGCTCCGGGTGGAGACCGTGGCCGACGGTGTCACGGAGGCCGCCGAGGGGCTGGTGCGGCTGCGGTCTGGGCGGGAACTGGACTCCGACCTGACCCTGTGGGGGATCGTGTCGGGCGTGCCCGACCTCGCCGCGCGCAGCGGCCTGGAGGTCGACGCGGACGGCCGGGTCGTGGTGGACGCCTGCCTGCGCAGCGTCACCGACCCGCGGATCTTCGCCGTCGGCGACTGCGCGGGCGTGGTGGGCGCCCGGTTCGGCTGCCAGACCGCCGCCCCGCAGGCCCAGGCCGCCGTCGACGCCCTGGCCCGCCTCGTCGAGGGCCGCGAGCCCGAGCCGTACGACCTGCGCTACGCAGCCCGGTGCGTCAGCCTCGGGAACAAGGACGCGGTGGCCCAGTTCACCCACCCCGACGACAGCCTCAAGGACAGCCACCTCAAGGGGATGACCGCGGTGGCGTTCAAGCGGATGGTGTACACCGGCACCCGCTACATAACCCGCAAGGCGGTCAGCGCCTGAGGCGGGCGTGCGGGGCCGGCCGGCGGGGCGGCCGGGGCCCGGGCTCGGGCCGGGGCGCGCGTTCGCGCCGTGGCGGTGGGGGCGCGGGGCCGGGTGGCGGGGTCGGTGGCCCGGTGGCTGTGGCTGTGGCTGGCGCGCGTGTCCGGGCGGTGGCCGGTGCGCGGGACGGGGGGTGCGGGTCCGGGCGGCGGGGTCAGTGGCGGGTGGCTGGTGGCCGTGGTGTGCGTCCGTGCGGTGGCCGGTGCGGGTGTGCGGGGCCGGTTCGCGTGGCGGTCGGTGGCCGGAGCCGGGGCGCGTGCGCGGTTCGGGAGGCCGGCGGGGCCTGGGGAGCCGGGAGGCCGTCCGGACCGACCGCTCTGCCCGGCGCGCGGCCGGGGCGTGGGCGTACCGGGGAGCCGGGGCCACCGGTCCGGTCCGGCGGGGTCGTCCTCCACGGCGGCGAACCGAAAGGGCCGATCCGGCGGACGACGGAAGGGCCGGTGGGCCGACGGATGGCGGAAGGGCCGGTGGGGGCGGACGGGCGCGCGTACCCGGTCTTCGACGAACCGAACCGCTCCTCTTGCACACAGCGGAGGCGGACCCACCCGCACACGGGGAAGTGGACCCATCCGTACACGGGAAGTGGACCCACCGGCCGCGTTGGCAAATGGTCGGAATTGAGGGGTTCCGTCAAGGGGAGGAGGTATATCCTGAAATCAGCCTACGAGGCGAGTGAGGGAGTCCGACCGGAGTAGCCGACTCAGGCGAGACGCGACGAGCATCCGCCCGGGCCGACAGCGACGGTAGGGCTGAGAGGCCGGAAGGCAGCGATGCCGGACGGCGACCCCCATCACCTGATCCGGACCATACCGGCGAAGGGAACCCGTCTCGTAGGTCTTTCCATGCTTTCCGTGCCCCCGTTCCCCGCGGGTCTCAGGGGTGCGCGGCGGCCGGGTCCGTCAGGTCGATCAGGCGGCACACCGTCTCGATGTCGACCCTCACCTGGGCGATCGAGGCGCGGCCGGACAGCCAGGTGATCAGCGCCGAGTGCCAGGTGTGCTCGATGACCCGGACCGCGGACAACTGCTCCGGAGTCGGGTCCGCCAGCCCCATCGCGTCCAGGATGATCGCGGTCGTCTGCCGGGAGACCCGGTCGACCTCGGGCGAGACGCTGCGGTCGGCGAAGGTGAGCGCGCGCACCATCGCGTCCGCCAGGTGCGGCTCCCGCTGGAGCGAACGGAAGGCGCGCATCAGGGTCTCCGCGACCCGCTCGGCCGCCGTCGCGCCCACCGGGGGCCTCTTGCGCAGGGTGCCGTGCATCTGCTCCAACTGGTCCTGCATGGTGGCCACCAGCAGATGCACCTTGGACGGGAAGTAGCGGTACAGCGTGCCCAGCGCCACCCGCGAGGACTCGGCCACCTCGCGCATCTGCACGGCGTCGAACCCGCCCCGGCCGGCGAGCTGCGCGCTGGCGTGCAGAATCCTGCGCCGACGGGCCTCCTGCCGCTCGGTGAGGGGCGGCGCGGCCGGGCGCGAGGTGCTGGCTTCCGCAGGCATGGGTCCCGTTCCGTGACAGTCGGTGAGGGTGGGCTGCAGGGCTCGTGATCAATCGGCACGGCAGGGCCGCGCGCCGTGGCGCGAATCACCCGATCCGCCGCTCACAGCGCCCCTACCTGCCGGTAGATTCGGAGGCTCTTGAACGGTCAAGTCTGAAACTTGTTCTAGATTAGCGTCCCGTCGTAGTCTCGCGGGACAGTGCAGGCAGAAGGGGGCACGGAGTGACCGCTGAGGCCCGGGAAGCGGGTGCCGGCCAGGAACCCGCTGCCGGTGGGGGTCCCGCCCGCTCCAGCGCAGCCGGGGGCGGGGACGGGCGCCCGCTCCGCATCGCGCTCCTCACCTACAAGGGCAACCCGTTCTGCGGCGGGCAGGGCGTCTACGTACGGCACCTCTCGCGCGAACTGGCCCGCCTCGGGCACCACGTGGAGGTCATCGGCTCCCAGCCCTACCCCGTGCTGGACGAGGGCTGTCCGAACCTCACCCTCACCGAGCTGCCCAGCCTCGACCTCTACCGCCAGCCCGACCCCTTCCGCACCCCGAAGCGGGACGAGTACCGGGACTGGGTCGACGCCCTCGAAGTCGCCACCATGTGGACCGGCGGCTTCCCCGAGCCGCTGACCTTCTCGCTGCGCGCCCGCCGGCACCTGCGCGCCCGGCGCGGTGAGTTCGACGTCGTCCACGACAACCAGACCCTCGGCTACGGCCTGCTCGGCGACATCGGCGCCCCCCTCGTCACCACCGTCCACCACCCCATCACCGTGGACCGGCAGTTGGAACTGGACGCGGCCCAGACCTGGCAGCGCCGCTACTCGGTGCGCCGCTGGTACGCCTTCACCCGGATGCAGAAGCGCGTCGCCCGCCGGCTGCCCTCCGTCCTCACCGTCTCCGGCAGCTCCCGCCAGGAGATCGTGGACCACCTCGGGGTCCGCGACGACCGGGTCCACGTCGTCCACATCGGCGCCGACACCGACCTGTTCGCGCCGGATCCGGCCGTCGCCGAGGTGCCGGGGCGGATCGTCACCACCTCCAGCGCGGACGTGCCGCTCAAGGGGCTGGTGTTCCTCGTGGAGGCGCTCGCCAAGGTGCGCGCCGAACACCCCGCCGCCCACCTCGTCGTCGTCGGCAAGCGCCCCGCCGAGGGCCCGGTCGCCCAGGCGATCGAGCGGTACGGCCTCGAGGGCGCCGTCGACTTCGTCAAGGGCATCTCCGACGCCGAGCTGGTCGACCTGATCCGCTCCGCCGAGGCGGCCTGCGTGCCCTCGCTCTACGAAGGCTTCTCGCTGCCCGCCGCCGAGGCCATGGCCACCGGCACCCCGCTGGTCGCCACCACCGGCGGCGCCATCCCCGAGGTCGCCGGCCGCGACGGCGAGACCTGCCTGGCCGCACCGCCCGGCGACGCGGACGCGCTGGCCGCCGCGCTGAACCGGCTGCTCGGGGACCGCGAGCTGCGGGCCCGGCTCGGCGAGGCGGGCCGCAAGCGGGTGCTGGCGAACTTCACCTGGGCCCGCGCCGCCGAGGGCACCGTGGCCCACTACCGCGAGGCCATCGCCCGCGCCGCCCGCACCGCGCCCTCGACGGGTTCCGCCCGCGACGGCCACCTCCACGCACGGACCGGCTCGCGCGGGGCGCCCCCCACCGCGGCCCCCGTTCCCGGCCGCTCCGCGGCCCCGGCGAGCGTCGCGGCCCCGCCCAGCGCCGCGCCCGCGACCTCGGCGAGTGACACCAGCGTCTCCTCCGAAAGCAGGGCCACGTGCTGACCGTCGACTTCTCCCGGTTCCCGCTCGCCCCGGGCGACCGCGTCCTGGACCTCGGCTGCGGGGCCGGCCGGCACGCCTTCGAGTGCTACCGGCGCGGCGCCCAGGTCGTGGCCGTGGACCGCAACGGCGAGGAGATCCGCGAGGTCGCCAAGTGGTTCGCGGCGATGAAGGAGGCCGGCGAGGCCCCCGAGGGCGCCACCGCCACCGCCATGGAGGGCGACGCCCTCGCCCTGCCGTTCCCCGACGAGTCCTTCGACGTGGTCATCATCTCCGAGGTGATGGAGCACATCCCCGACGACAAGGGCGTGCTGGCCGAGATGGTCCGCGTGCTCCGGCCCGGCGGACGGATCGCCGTCACCGTGCCCCGCTACGGCCCCGAGAAGGTCTGCTGGGCCCTGTCCGACGCCTACCACGAGGTCGAGGGCGGCCACATCCGCATCTACAAGGCCGACGAGCTGACCCGCAAGATCCGCGAGGCGGGCCTGAAGCCCTACGGCAGCCACCACGCCCACGCCCTGCACGCCCCCTACTGGTGGCTGAAGTGCGCCTTCGGCGTCGACAACGACAAGGCGCTGCCGGTGCGCGCGTACCACAAGCTGCTGGTCTGGGACATCATGAAGAAGCCGCTCGCCACCCGGCTCGCCGAACAGGCACTCAACCCGCTGATCGGCAAGAGCTTCGTGGTCTACGCGACCAAGCCGCACCTCCCCTCGCTCGCCGCCAAGGCGGACGCCAGGTGACCACCCCCCGGACAGAACACCTCGTCCTGCCCGGGGTCCTCACCGCCGGGCAGGCCGCCGAGACCGTCGCCGGCCTCCTCGCCGGACAGCGGGAGGACGGAGCCATCCCGTGGTTCCGCGGACACCACCTCGACCCCTGGGACCACACCGAGGCCGCCATGGCCCTGGACGCGGCCGGCGAGCACGAGGCCGCCGAACGCGCCTACACCTGGCTGGCCCGGCACCAGAACGAGGACGGATCCTGGTACGCCGCCTACGCCGACGGCGCCCATGACGACGTCACCGACCGTGCCCGCGAGTCCAACTTCGTCGCCTACATAGCCGTCGGCGTCTGGCACCACTACCTCTCCACGGGCGACGACACCTTCCTCGACCGGATGTGGCCGGCCGTCTACGCCGCCGTCGAGTGGGTACTGCGGCTCCAGCAGCCCGGCGGGCAGATCGGCTGGCGCCGTGCGGACGACGGCACGCCCACCACGGACGCCCTGCTGACCGGCAGCTCCTCCGTCCACCACGCCCTGCGCTGCGCGCTCGCCATCGCCGAGCAGCGCGAGGAGCCGCAGCCGGACTGGGAGCTGGCCGCCGGAGCGCTGCGGCACGCGATCCGCCGGCACCCCGAGCGCTTCCTGGACAAGGACCGCTACTCGATGGACTGGTACTACCCGGTCCTGGGCGGCGCCCTGACCGGAGCCGAGGCCAAGGCCCGGATCGAGGCGGGCTGGGACCGGTTCGTCGTACCCGGGCTCGGCGTGCGCTGCGTCGTCCCCAACCCCTGGGTGACCGGCGGCGAGTCCAGCGAACTCGCGCTGGCCCTGTGGGCGATGGGCGAGTCCGACCGGGCGCTGGAGATCCTCCAGTCCATCCAGCACCTGCGTGACCCCGCGACCGGCCTCTACTGGACGGGCTACGTCTTCGCGGACGACGCGATCTGGCCCCGCGAGCTGACCACCTGGACGGCGGGCTCGCTGCTGCTGGCCGTGGCCGCGCTGGGCGGCCACGAGGCCACCTGCGCGGTCTTCGGCGGCGAGCGCCTGCCGTCCGGCCTGGACCCGGACTGCTGCGCCTGACCGGTACGGGCCCGGGGCCCGTACCGGTACCCGGGCCCGTACCGGCGGCAAGGCCGCTACGGACGCCGGCGGCCGCACCGGCGCCGGGCACACCGCTCAGTACCGGTGCATCCGGCGGGCTATCGCGTGGCCGACGAACAGATAGACCACGGCGGCCAGGCCGTACCCGGCGACCACGCGCGCCCAGGCCTCGTCGAAGGTGAACAGGTCGTGCGACCACCCCGCCAGCCAGGCGGCCGCGTCATGCACGAACTGGACCAGGCTGTTGGCCCGGTTCGCGTCCAGCAGGTACATCAGGATCCACAGGCCGAGGATCAGCGCCGCGACGTCGGCGACGATCGCGATGACCGTCCCGGCCTGGTTCGCACCGTTGCGATATCGAGTGGACATACTCTCCGGATTGCCGCAGGGCGGCTCCTGTAACCCCTGAGAGGACCCCGACGGGCCCCGGAGGCACCCCCGACCCGACCCGGACGGCGTCCCCCGAGTGGCGGATCCGGCATCCGCGGGCGAACCTGCCGGAGGAACCAGACCGCTCGGGGAGGACACGTCGGGAGGACCCCGTGCCCGTACCGATACGACGCCTGTTCGTGGCGCTCACCCTGTGCTGCGCCCTGGTGGCCGGCGCCACCGCCTGCGGGAGCAGCCAGCAGAGCAGTACGAAGGACACCGCGGCGGCGGCCAAGGCCGTACCCGCCGCCGACAGCCCCAGCCCGTCCGCCGAACACCAGAAGCTCGCCAAGACCCGGTTCGTGGCGAACGCGAGCCTCGCCGCCGGCGCGACCTACCAGTGGATCGTGAAGCCCTGGAAGGCCGGCAAGTTCAAGAAGGGCGCCCACGGCCGTAGGCTGGCCCTGGTCAAGGCGGGCGCCGCCGGCCTCTTCGCCTACAACCGCCTCAAGGCCGCCCAGCGCAACGCCCAGGGCGACCCGACGCTCTCCAAGGCCATCGCCCCGCTCGGCGCCGGAATCGAGGCACTGAAGGGACTGTCGGGCAAGCTCCGCAAGGGCGACGACAGCGCGGCCGGTCCGTTCGGCGACCTCATCGGCCAGATCAAGGACGCCGGCCGGAGCGCGGGTGCCCCGGTCAAGGAACAGGTGCCTACAGCTGCCGAGCTGACGAAGGGTTAGCCGCGAGGCCGGCCACCGGCCGCGAGGTGACCGTACGGCAGCGGCCCCCCGCCCGGAAGGGCGGGGGGCCGCTGTGCCACGGGAGTCCGGCTCAGCCGCGCTGGATCCCGGAGGTGTCCTGGAGCACGCCACGACGGCCGTCCTGGGTCTGCGCGACGAGCGCGGCACCGCGCTGCTCGACCGCCAGGTACCAGGTGCCCGGCGCCAGTTCGGCGATCTGGCCGGCCGAACCGTCCTCCGCGAACAGCGGACGGGTCACCGGCACGGCGAACCAGAACGGCGAGAAGTCCGCCGCCGGCGGCTGCGCGGCCGGGGCGGCCTGGGCGGCCGGCTGCGGCTGCTGCGCGTACGGCTGACCCGGCTGCGGCTGAGCACCGTACGGCTGCTGCGGCTGGGCGCCCGGGTAGCCGTAACCACCGGGCGGCTGGGCGCCGTAGGGCTGCGGGGCCGGCGGCTTCGGGGCCGGGATCAGGGAGGCCTGGAGGGCGGGGACGAGCGGGGTGGCGATGGCGGCGGCGGCCATCAGCAGGGTGGCGATCAGGGCCAGGATCAGCCCCATGCCGGCGTCGGGGGCCTGGCCGTCGCTGCCGCCGCCGACGTTGTCGAGACCGCCCACCGGGTCGATGACGTTGCCCAGCGAGCTCCACGCGGCGAAGACCGCGAACGCCACGCCGAACGCGCCGAGTTCCAGCCCCGCGATCTTGCGGGGCTGCGGCAGGCCGCGGCTCACGACGATGAGCGCCGCGCCGATGATGCCCGCCAGTACGACGCTCAGCAGGACCGGTCCGCTCTCCCAGAGGTTCGGCAGGTCGACGCTGTCCGGCAGCCCGTCGTACGAGTAGTTGTCGAGGAACGACGCGATGAACAGCACCACCGCTGCTCCGATCACCACGCCGTCGCCTCTAGTGAGGGAGCGGATATTCACTTCAGGTCCTTCGTAGGTCGTCTCGTCGTCGGTAGACACTACAGTCCGCAAGATCGGGCTGTCCGGCCGGTTACGGCCGCCGGTCATGAATCGCGCAGGAAACTCACGATTCCCTCAGAGATCCCCTGCGCAGCCCGTTGCCGCCAGGTTCCACTGGTCAGCAGGGCCGCGTCCTTGCTATCGCGCATGTTGCCGCACTCGATGAAGACCTTGGGAACCGTTGACAGATTGAGACCACCCAGGTCCGTGCGCGTGACGAGACCGGTACCGCCGCCGATGTAGTTGGCGGGCGGCTCGCCGGTCTCCCGGAGGTAGTCGCCCGCGACCCGCGTCCCCAGCTCGTGCGAGGGGCCGACGATGGGCCGGGTGTCCGCCGCACCGGCGTGCACGGACCCCGGCAGGATGACGTGGAAGCCCCGGTCGCCCTCGGCGGATCCGTCGGCGTGCAGCGAGATCGCCGCGTCCGCGTGCGCGGCGTTCCCGATCCGGGCCCGCTCGTCCACGCACGGCCCCCAGGGCGGGGTGTCGCCGTCGTGGGTCAGCCGCACCGTGACGCCCTCCCGCTCCAGCAGCTCCCGCAGCCGGTGCGCCAGGTCCAGCGAGAAACGCGCCTCCGTGTACCCGTCGTTGGTGGACGTCCCGGTGGTGTCGCACTCCTTGGAGTTGGTGCCGATGTCCACCTGGCGGTTGATCTCCGCCGTGTGCCGGAAGTTGCCCGGGTTGTGCCCCGGGTCGATGACGACCACCTTCCCGCGCAGCCCACCGGAGCCGTCCGCGGGCGCGGAGGGCGAGCCGGACACCTTGCCGTCGTCACCCCGGGAGGCGGCCGGGGGACGGGAGGAGGCCGTCCGGGAGGCGGACGGGACGGACGTGGCGGCGGCCGTACGGACCTCACCGTCCGAACCCCCGTCGCCCAGCGCCTCGTACGCCACCCAGCCGAGCAGGGCACCGGGCACCAGCGCGGCGAGCGCCACGGTCAGCGGGCCGCGCCGGGGCCGGCGGGGCTGCGGGGATTCGAATTCCGGGCCTGTGTACGACACGTCTGCGACTCTAACCGGGGCCTCAGGTTCCCGCCCCCGCGCGCCGCAGTACGCGCAGTGAGCCGGTGGCGGAGACCTCGGTGAACGCGCCGGAGTCCAGCGCCCGCAGATACACCCGGTAGGGTGCCTGGCCCGTGAACTCGTCCTCGGGGTGCGGGAAGACGTCGTGGATGACCAGCAGGCCGCCCTCGGCGACGTGCGGGGCCCAGCCCTCGTAGTCGGCCCCGGCGTGTTCGTCCGTATGGCCGCCGTCGACGAACACGAAGCCGAGCGGGGAGTTCCAGAGCGCCGCGATCTGCGGGGAGCGGCCGACGAGGGCGACGACGTGCTCCTCCAGTCCCGCGCGGTGCAGGGTACGGCGGAACAGCGGCAGCGTGTCCATCAGCCCGGTCTCGGGGTCCACCGTCTCCGGGTCGTGGTAGTCCCAGCCGGGCTGCTGCTCCTCGCTGCCCCGGTGGTGATCGACGGTCAGCGCGGTGACCCCGGCCTGGCGGGCCGCGTCGGCCAGCAGGATCGTGGAGCGCCCGCAGTAGGTCCCGACCTCCAGCAACGGCAGCCCGAGCCGTCCCGCCTCCGCCGCCGCCGCGTACAGGGCCAGTCCCTCGTCCACGGGCATGAACCCCCTGGCCGCCTCGAACGCGGCCAGGATCTCGGGCTTGGGGGTGGCGGTGGCCATGGGTTCCTCTCGACCGTGCGGCAGTCCGAACCCCCCTTATGCTGCCGCACCCCCGGCCACATGAGTGACAGGGGGTGCGACGGACGCCCCGTGAGGGGCGCGGGGAAGCGCGTGCTCACGTTCGCAGGGGCGCGGGGAACTCGCGACGAGCCGTGATGGCCGGTGGCCGGTGGCCAGGGACCGGTGGCCGGTGGCCGGGGATCGGCCGGACCCGTCGCGCTCCTGGGCGTCATGCGCGCACCCCCGCAGGGGAACGCGGGGACCGCTCGACCGGTCAGCACGCACCCGCGGCCACCACCGGCCGTGCGCCCCCGCCCCCCGGGGCCTCAGGCGCTCACGGCCTCCCCCGGCAGCGAGAGATCCAGGTCGACAGCCCGCTCCTCCCCGGAATGCGTCGCGGAAGAGGCGAGCGGCCCGTGGCCGGAGGCCTTCGCGGCGAGGACGTACGCCCCCTGCGCCGGCACGGCCAGCGCGTACCGCCCGTCCACGTCGGAGACGGTCGCCCCCGCCTGCCGTCCCCGCCGGTCGATCAGCGTGACCTTCGCCCGGGCCACCGGCGTGCCGTCGGCGCCCAGCACCCGCCCCCGGAAGCCCCGCAGCACCTCCCCGGCCCGCTCCAGCGAAGCGTCCTCCTCGCTGCTGGCCCGCAGCTGCGTGTGCCGCTGCGCCGGCCGGGGGCTCCTCGGCAGGAAGAGGGCCAGCAGCAGACCGACGGCCACCGCCGCCGTGGCGATCAGGAACGACACCCGGAAACCGTGCATGGTCGGGATCGCGACCCCGCCCACATTGTTCGCGGTGTTGGCCAGCACCATTCCGACGACGGCGCTCGACACCGACGTACCGATGGACCGCATCAGCGTGTTCAGCCCGTTGGCCGCACCGGTCTCGGACGCCGGGACCGCGCCCACGATCAGCGCGGGCAGCGAGGAGTAGGCGAGGCCGATGCCCGCGCCGAGGATCACGGAGGTGACGACCGTCTGCCAGGCCGCGTCCATCAGGCCGAGCCCGCCGCCGTAGCCGATCGCGATGATCAGCAGTCCGATGATCAGGGTGACCTTGGGGCCGTAGCGGGCGGACAGCCGCGCGTACACCGGCGCGGTGAACATCATGGTCAGGCCCAGCGGGGCCACGCACAGACCCGCGACGACCATCGACTGGCCGAGCCCGTACCCGGTCGCGGTGGGCAGCTGGAGGAGCTGGGGCAGGACGAGCGAGACGACGTAGAACGCCACGCCGACCATGATCGACGCGAGGTTGGTGAACAGGACGGCCGGACGGGCGGTGGTGCGCAGGTCGACCAGCGGCGCCTGGACGCGCAGCTCGTACACGCCCCACAGGACGAGGACGACGACGGCCGCGGCGAACAGGCCCAGCGTGGTGCCCGAGGACCAGCCCCAGTCGCTGCCCTTGGTGATGGGCAGCAGGAGCAGCACCAGACCGGTGGACAGACCCAGCGCGCCGGCCAGGTCGAAGGAGCCCTCCGCGCGCATCGGGGACTCGGGGACGACCAGGAGGGTGAGAAGAATGGCGAGCGCGCCGAGGCCGGCGGCGCCGTAGAACAGCGCGTGCCAGTTCGTGTGCTGGGCGACCAGGGCCGCGGCGGGCAGCGCGAGGCCGCCGCCGACGCCGATCGAGGAACTCATCAGCGCCATCGCCGAGCCCAGCCGCTCGCGCGGCAGCATGTCCCGCATCAGGCCGATGCCCAGCGGTATCGCGCCCATGGCGAAGCCCTGGAGGGTCCGGCCGACGATCATGGTGATCAGCTCGCTGGTGAACGCGCTGACCAGGGCGCCGACCACCATCACGGCGAGGCTGAGGACGAGCATCCGGCGCTTGCCGTACAGGTCGCCGAGCCGGCCCATGATCGGGGTGGCCACGGCGCCGGACAGCAGGGTGGAGGTGAGGACCCAGGTCGCGTTGCTGGGCGCGGTGTCCAGCAGCTGCGGCAGGTCCTTGATGACCGGCACGAGCAGCGTCTGCATCACCGCGACGACGATGCCCGCGAACGCGAGCACCGGGACCACCGCGCCACCCGCTCTCCGGGTGGGCTGGTCGGTCGTCGTGTCTGTCATGGAGTGAGGCCTTCCACGTGTCATAAGTGCCGGGTAAACCTCGTATGCACAGGCAACTATTCCGTTGCTTCGAGCCCCTAATGAAATCTTGACCGTTTCATGGGTTACTGACCGTCCGTCATGTTTGGCCTGGACGGTGAAGCGGGTGCGGCGGGTGCGGCCGGTGAAGCGGGTGCGGCGGGTGCGGCGGGTCCGGGAAAATTCTGCGAGTTCCGCGGACCGGGGCAACGGTCCGGACGGCCCATGGACTCCTTTAGACATCTAGGAGGTGCCCATGGGGGACGGGAAGCAGGCTCGGGACGAGGAGTTCCAGAGCTTCATGATCGGCCGCTGGCCGCGGTTGATGCGTACGGCATTTCTCCTCACGGGGGAGCAGCACGCCGCCGAGGACCTGGTCCAGTCGACTCTCGAGCAGGTCTATACGGCGTGGCGCCGGGTCGGCGCGGCCGACGACCCGGAGGCGTATGTACGGCGCGTGATGATCAACGCACACGCGCGCAAGCACCGCAGAAGGCTCAGGGAGTTCCTGGCGCCGAAGGACGACACCGGCCTGGTGCGCGAGGTGGCCGACACGGGGGACCGGATCGCCCAGGCCGACGACCGGAGCGCCCTGCTCACGGCGCTCGCCCAACTGCCCCCGCGACAGCGGGAGGCGGTGGTCCTGCGCTACTGGGAGGACCTGACGGAGACCCAGGCGGCGGAGGCCATGGGCTGTTCCGTCGGCACGGTGAAGAGCAACGCGGCCAAGGGGATCGCGAAACTCCGCGCCATACCGGCACTGGCCGAGACGGTGACGCACGGGAAGCGGAAGTGATGAGCGGGAAGCGGGAGAAGCACGACATGACGCAGACGGACATCGCCCTCCTGCTCGCCGACGCGGCGGACGAGGTGGAGATCGGTATAGCCCCGGTCCAGGCGGTCATCCGCGGCGGCCGGCGACGCCGCACGGCACGGCGGTGGGCCGTGGCGGCGGCCACGGCCGCGGTGCTGGCGGGCTCGACGGGAGCGACGCTGGCCCTGACCGGGCTGCCCGGAGGCGGCGACCGGCACACGAGCGTGGCCGCCGGACCGTCCACACCGCAGGCGCGCCATGTGTACCGCCCCCAGCACACCCTCCTGGGAAGCGGCACGGACCGGGGCAGGGACTGGCGCGTGGAGCTGACCGTATGGGGAGCGCCGCGCGACCGGGCGGAGGCGGCCGGACAGCTGACGGCGATGCGGAAGTTCGGCTTCACCGAGACGGTGCTGCCGCCCGGACCCGACGGCCTCGTCCATCGCACCTCGTACTACACGAGCCTGTACCTCGGCGACGACCGCCGCCCCAGGGTGATGCTCTTCGACACCTTCGAGAAGTGGGACCGCTTGTCGGACCGGGACGTCGCGTTCGGCGCGGTGCCGCTGGGGAGGGAGGACTCCACGGACTCCGAGCGTCTCGCGGTGGGCCGGGTGGCCGGGACCGCACAGCAGGTCAAGTGCACGTGGAGAAAGGACGAGAGCACCGTGGCCCTGCCGGACAAGGCAGCAGGGTCTCCGGACAAGTGGTTTCTGTGCCTGGCCCCGGAGGGGGAGAGCATCAAGGCGGCGGAGGTGATCCAGTAGGGACTGCCGGTACGGCCAGGAGCGCGCCCAGGGCTCACAGCCACCCCTGCTGCCGGGCCTCGCGCACCGCCTCGGCCCGGTTGCGGGTGCCGGTCTTGCCGATCGCGGCGGAGAGGTAGTTGCGGACGGTGGACTCCGACAGACGCAGCCGGGCGGCGATGTCGGCGACGGTCGCCCCGTCCACCGACGCCTTCAGCACCTCGCACTCACGCGGGGTCAGCGGGTTGGGCCCGGCGCTGAGCGCGGCGGCGGCCAGTGCGGGATCGACCACGGTCTCTCCGGCGAGCACCCGTCGGATCGCCGCGGCCAGCTCCTCCACCGGCCCGTCCTTGACGAGGAAGCCGGCCGCACCCGCCTCCATGGCCCGGCGCAGATAGCCGGGCCAGCCGAAGGTGGTCAGGATCAGCACCCGGCATCCGGGCGCCCGGACGCGCAGCTCGGCCGCCGCGTCCAGCCCGCTCGTCCCCGGCAGCTCGATGTCCAGCAGGGCCACGTCCGCGCGCCGCGCGAGCACGGCGTCCACGATCCCGTCCCCCGAGCCCAGCTGGGCCACGACCTCGATGTCCTCCTCCAGCCCGAGCAGCAGGGCCAGGGCGCCGCGCATCATCCCCTGGTCCTCGGCGAGCAGCACCCGGACACGGGCGGCCGAACGCTGCTTCCCGGGCGTGTCAGTCATGGGGTCAGGGTACGGGGGCGCGGGGTGCCGATGGGGGTGCCGGCCGCCTGGCCCCGGCACGCCTGGCCCCGGCCCACCGCGTCACTTCGTCAGCGCCAACTCGTCGGCGCCGACGGGAAGGACGGCCGTGACCGTGAAGCCGCCGCGGGGCGAGGGGCCGGCCGTCAGCGAACCGCCCGCCGCCGCGAGGCGCTCGGTCAGCCCCTTCAGCCCGGTACCCCCCACGCCCCGGGGGCCGAGAGGACCCCGACCGCGGGTGAGGTCCGTGCCCTTGCCGCCGACGGCGCCCGTCGCCCTGCCACCGGTGGGGGCCGACTCTCTGTCTCCGGTGGGGGTCGTCACTCTGCCTCCGGTTGAGGCCGTGTCCCTGCCTCCGGTGGTGCCCCTGTTCACGCCCTGGAAGGTGTCCATGCCTTCGAAGGAGTCCCCACTCTCCCCTGTGAAGGAGCCCATGCCCTCGCTGCCGAACACAGCCGTCCTCTCAACGCCGGGGGTGTCCGCGCCCTTGCTTCCGGGGGTGCCCGCGCTCTCACCCCCGGCGCTGCCCGCGCCCTCGCCTTCCCCGCCCGGGGTGCCCGCGCTCCCTCTTCCGAACGCGCCCCCGAACGCGCCCCCGAACGCACCGCCGGAGGCGCCCGTGCCGTTGTCCGTCACCGTCAGCCGTACCCGCTCGGCGGCCGACTCCACGGTGATCTCGCAGCGGGTGGCGTCACTGTGGCGGACGACGTTGGTGACCGCCTCGCGGACCACCCAGCCGAGCAGTGCCTCGGTCTGCGGGGCGAGCGGCGTGCCGGACTGGCGGACCACCGGCCGTACGCTCGCCGCCGACAGCGCGGAGCGGGCCCGGGTCAGCTCGGTGGCCAGGCTGCCCTCCCGGTAGCCGGTCACCGCCTCCCGGATCTCGGTGAGCGCCTGCCGGCCCACCGACTCGATGTCGGAGATCTGCGCCAGCGCCGCGTCCAGATCGCGGGCGGCCAGCCGGCGGGCCGCCTCCGACTTCACCACGACCACGGAAAGGGTGTGCCCGAGCAGATCATGCAGATCACGGGAGAAACGCAGCCGCTCCTTCTCCACCGCGCGCCGGGCCAGCTCCTCGCGGGCGGCCCGCAGTTCACGTACCGCCTCGGACAGGCCGAGGATCGCGGCGGTCACCATGCTGGACAGGAACGTGCCGTAGGCGATGCCGGTGGCCTCGTTCCAGTCGGCCCGCAGCCAGGAGACCGCCCCCGCGTACAGGGTGAGCAGCAGCCCGGCCCGGCCCAGCCACGGTCCGCGCAGGACGGCGCCCGTGGCCAGGCCCAGCAGCGGGAAGAACATCAGCCAGTTGCCGCCGTAGCCGAGGGCGAGCCCCGTGGTGACCAGGCCGAGCAGGCCCAGGGCCACCCGGGTGGACACCGACTCCCGCGCGGTCCGGTCGAAGGCGCGGAACGTGACATGGATGTAGAGGGAGTTGAAGGCCAGCAGACCCAGGGCGCCGATCCACGGGTTCGGCGTGTCGCCGTGGATCACATTGGAGAAGGAGCCCATGCCCAGCAGCAGCCAGGGCAGCAGGGTGAAGCCGGTGGGCGCCGGGCCCGGATGACCGGCACCGGACTTCCCGCCCTCGTGCCGGGCCCGACGCGCGGTGCGGAAGCGCGCGCGCCGCGCCCGCCACCGCGCCCTCGCCTCCTGCCGCTCCGCCCGCCGGTCCCACGGCCCGCGCCACCCCGTCATCTCCATGTCCCCCCGGTCGAATGGTCCTCGCCGTACGGCGTGAGGACGCACAGCGTACGTAGCGAACGTAAGGAACCGGACACCGTCCGCGGCAGATGCGGATGTACGGAGAAGGGCAGTACAGATGTCACGGTCCGCTCCGCGTTCCTGGCGTGGTGCCAGGAGCCTTCACAAGCGCGGGGTGCTCGGCTATACAGGGGGCGCCGGACTGGAACGCGTTCTAGATCGGCTCGCGGCGACCCCGGTGCGGCCGACGGTGCGGACGTCCGCGCCGGGGTCTTTCGCCACCACGGTCACCGCCCCTGCCGACACCGTCCCCACCCGGTGCCGGCACGTGCCGCCGCCCCACTGCCGCAGGAGCCCCATGCCCATCGACGCAGCGCAGGCCCTCGCGGCCGCACCCCGGACCGGTGTGATCACCTGGGACCACAAGGACGTACAGCTCTACCACCTCGGCATCGGCGCCGGGCGTCCCGCCACCGACCCCGACGAGCTTCGCTACACGCTGGAGTCCCGGCTGCACGTGCTGCCGAGCTTCGCCACCGTCGCGGGCGACGGCGCCCCCGAGGTGATAGGCGGGCTGTCCATGCAGGGGATCGACGTCGACCTGGCCCGCGTACTGCACGGCGGGCAGAGCATCGAGCTCCACCGCCCCCTCCCGGTCAGGGGCACCGCCACCGTCGCCGGCCGGATCGTCGCCGTGTACGACAAGGGCACCGCGGCCGTCCTGGTCATGCGCACCGAGGCCGTCGACGCCGACGGCCCGCTGTGGACCAGCGAAGCCCGGATCTTCGTCCGGGGGGAGGGCGGCTGGGGCGGCGACCGGGGTCCCGCCGGCCGGCTCGACCCGCCCGCCGGCGACCCCCACCGGACCGTCGAGTGCCCGATCCGCGAGGACCAGGCCCTGCTCTACCGCCTCAGCGGCGACTGGAACCCGCTGCACGCCGACCCCGGCTTCGCCAGGCGCGCCGGCTTCGACCGCCCCGTCCTGCACGGGCTGTGCACTTACGGCATGACGCTCAAGGCGGTCGTGGACACGCTGCTCGACGGGGACGTGACCCGCGTGCGCGGCTACAGCGCTCGGTTCGCCGGGGTCGTGTTCCCGGGCGAGACGCTGCGCATCCGGATGTGGCGGGAGGAGGGACGGGTGCGGGTGGAGGCCGGTGCCGTGGACCGGGGCGACGCGCCGGTGCTCGCCGACACCGTCGTGGAGCACTCCTGAACAGCGCCGCTCCCGGGGCGCCGTCGGAAACCGTGGTCCGTGCGGGCGGGCGAGGAAATCCCTGCGGCCGGGCGGAGAAAAAGGGGGCGCCCGGTCGGACGCCCCCTCCTCTTCACTGCCGTCAGGCAGCAGCCGCCTCGGCCGTTTCCTGGACCGGCTTGCGGTGCCGGCCGTGCGGAGCGGTCTCCCGCTCCTGGGCCGCCACCGGGCCCCGGTGCCGGCCGTGGCCCGTGGTCTGGGAAGAGCCGGCAGACAGCTGCTCGGTCGTGCTGGTGTCGCTCATCGGACGTATTCACCCCGTCAACATGATCTTCGGTACAGCCGGGGAGTGTAACCGGCACACCACGGGCCGAATCCAGGCGCACACGCCGACCGGGACTAGTTCGTTACAAGACGTCCCAGAGGGGCCTGTTGCAGGGGCACCGGCCGCGCCGGAACGGGAACGGCGGTACGGGTCACCGAGGGCGCGGGCCCCCTGGTTTCCGGCGCGGCGGGGCCTCGGGTTTCCGGCGCGGCGGGGGCCCCCGTTTCCGGCGCGGCGGCGGTCCCGGCCATGGGCGGCTCGGGCCGCGCCCCCAGCTCTGCCCCCGGCCCCGCCCCCAGACCTGCCCCCGACCGTGCCCCCAGCTCTGCCCCCGACCGTGCCCCCAGACCTGCCCCGGGTCTCGCCTCCGGCTGTGCCCCGGGGCTCGCCTCCGGCCGTGTGCCGGGCCGGGTGGGGGGCCCCGGTTCCGTGGACTCCGTCGACGGCCGTGGGCCGGCGTCTGTCCGGCCCTGCTCCGCCGCGCCCGCGTTCTCCCGTGGGGCCGCCAGTTCCGTCAGGCCGCAGGGCGTTGCCGGGGTCGCGTACGGCAGTCGTAGCACCCCTTCTGCCGTCCACACGCCGGTCCCGGCCAGCCAGCCCTCGGGTGCCGGGAGGTGCCGGACCCGGCGTTCGGCGGGCCGCCAGGTGCCCACCCACGTGCCGAACGCGCCGTCGATGCGCAGGCCCACCGCGCAGTTCTCCGGCATCAGCACCTGCCCGGGCTGGATCGCGAACGGCGTCACCACGCAGTCCGGCAGCAGCAGGCACCGGGGGAACCGCACCGGCAGGGTGCTGCCCAGCACGCCCCAGCCCAATCGTTCCTGCCCGGGTGAGGGCGCGTCGGAGGAGATCAGCAGCAGCCCGCTGTCGGGGTCGGCGAGCAGCAGCCGGTCATTGCTGCCGTCCGCGATCTGCAGCAGCGGCGAGACAGCGGCCCGCTCCAGGTCCACCACGACCGTCTTGGTGCGCCCGCCCAGCTCCCGGTCGAGCGCCAGCAGCCGTCCGGTGCCGTCCAGCCAGACCCCGCCCGAGCAGCGCCCCGGCACTTCCGCCAGCCGCTCGGGGCCGGACGCCCCGCCCGTCACCAGCCAGACCACGCTGGAGCGCACACCGCTGGCCAGGGCGTACGCCCGGGCGCCCCCCGGCGCCGGCGGCAGCAGGGTGAGCCGGGTGCCGGGCTCGGGGCAGTCCACCGCGCCCAGCGGCAGCTCGCCGGTGCCGGGCCCGGTCGGGTACAGCAGCGAGAACGTGTGCCGCCCGGCCGCGAGCCGGTGGATCAGCACCCGGCCGTCGCCCATCGGCTGCACCCCGGTGCCGGGCTCCTCGGGCTGGTTGCCGGGCAGCGGCACCGCGTAGGGCTCCGGGCCGTCCAGGGTCCACCGCTCGGGGAACCAGCAGTCACCGGCGGGTGCGAGCCGGGCCGCGTACGCGCCGTCCGCCGTGATCACGCACCCCGCCTCCGGCACGCCGTCGGCCCCGCTCGTGGACGGGGGTTCGATAGCACAGGCCGTCATCGTTCGGTCACCTCCGGCGACGACGCTAGTTTTGGCACGCACAGGCGGGCGAGGCGCCCAGGACCGCTTCACACATACGGGTGGCGCAGAAGCGATTCACCCGAGGAAACCGGGACGGGTGTGCTGAGCCGGGTCAGACCGGACGCATGCGGTACACCCCCGCCGAACAGCCAGGTAGCCTTGGCCCGTGCCCCGTCTGTCTGAAGTCATCGCCGCGCTGGAGAACCTGTGGCCCGCCGAGCGGGCCGAGTCCTGGGACGCGGTCGGCACGGTGGTGGGCGACCCCGGCCAGGAGGTCACCCGGGTGCTGTTCGCCGTCGACCCCGTACAGGAGATCGTCGACGAGGCGGTGCAGCTCGGCGCCGACCTGCTGGTCACCCACCACCCGCTCTATCTGCGCGGTACGACCACGGTCGCGGCCACGCACTTCAAGGGCCGGGTCGTGCACACGCTGATCAAGAACGACATCGCGCTGCACGTCGCCCACACCAACGCGGACACCGCCGACCCGGGTGTCTCCGACGCCCTCGCCGGCGCCCTGGACCTGAGGGTCGTACGCCCCCTCGTGCCGGACCCCACCGACCCGCACGGGCGCCGGGGCCTCGGCCGGGTGTGCGAGCTGGACCACCCGCTCACCGTCCGGGAACTGGCCGCCCGCGCCGCCGGGCGGCTGCCCGCCACCGCGCAGGGCATCCGGGTGGCCGGCGACCCCGAGGCCGTCGTCCGCACGGTCGCCGTCAGCGGCGGCTCCGGCGACAGCCTCTTCGACCAGGTCCGCGCGGCCGGCGTCGACGCCTTCCTGACCGCCGACCTGCGCCACCACCCGGCCTCCGAGGCGGTGGCCACGAGCCCCCTCGCGCTGCTCGACGCGGCGCACTGGGCCACCGAGTGGCCCTGGTGCGAGCTGGCCGCGAGCCAGCTCGACGAGATCTCCGACCGCAACGGCTGGGACCTGCGGGTCCATGTCTCCAGGACGGTCACCGACCCCTGGACCGCCCACGCGGCGTCCACGACAACCCTCTAGCCCACGGGAGCCCCCAACTGAACGCCGCGCCCGCCGACCAGATCCGACTCCTCGACGTCCAGGCACTCGACGTCCGACTCCAGCAGCTCGCCCACAAGCGGAAGTCGCTGCCCGAGCACGGCGAGATCGACTCGCTGACGAAGGACCTCACGCAGCTGCGCGACCTGCTCGTGGCCGCGCAGACCGAGGAGAGCGACTGCGCCCGCGAGCAGACCAAGGCCGAGCAGGACGTCGACCAGGTGCGCCGGCGCGCCGCCCGCGACCAGCAGCGGCTGGACTCCGGCGCGGTCTCCTCGCCGAAGGACCTCTCCAACCTCCAGCACGAGATCGCCTCCCTCGCCAAGCGCCAGGGCGACCTGGAGGACGTCGTCCTGGAGGTCATGGAGCGCCGCGAGGCCGCCCAGCAGCGGGTGGGCGAGCTGACCGAGCGGGTCGCCTCGGTGCAGGCGAAGATCGACGACGCCACCGGGCGCCGGGACGCCGCGTTCGAGGAGATCGACGGCGAGGCCGCCTCGGTGACGAAGGAGCGGGAGGTCGTCGCCGCGTCCGTCCCCGCCGACCTGCTGAAGCTGTACGACAAGCTGCGCACGCAGCAGGGCGGCATCGGAGCGGCCAAGCTGTACGCCCGGACCTGCCAGGGCTGCCGGCAGGAGCTGGCCATCACCGAGCTGAACGAGATCCGCTCGGCGGCCCCGGACACGGTGGTCCGCTGCGAGAACTGCCGGCGCATCCTGGTGCGCACGGCCGAGTCGGGTCTCTGAGGAACCCGGGAGCGCCGGCGTGCGGGAGTTGATCGTGGAGGCCGACGGCGGGTCACGGGGCAACCCCGGGCCCGCGGGCTACGGGGCCGTGGTGCGCGACGCGGTGACGGGGGAGACGCTGACCGAGGCGGCGGAGTACCTCGGCACCGTCACGAACAACGTCGCCGAGTACCGCGGCCTCCTGGCCGGCCTGCGCGCCGCGTACGCCCTCGACCCCGCCGCGCGGGTGCACGTCCGCATGGACTCCAAGCTCGTCGTCGAGCAGATGTCGGGCCGCTGGAAGATCAAGCACCCTGACATGAAGCCCCTGGCCATGGAGGCGCGCTCGGTCTTCCCGCCGGACCGGGTGACGTACGAGTGGATCCCGCGCGAGCGGAACAAGCAGGCGGACCGCCTGGCCAACGAGGCGATGGACGCGGGGGCGAAGGGCGAGCAGTGGTCCCCGTCCCGCTCCCGCGCCGACCTGGCGACGAAGGCCGGGGCGACCACCGCCGAACCGGCACCGACCGCCGAACCGGCACCGACCGCCGCCGGAGCCGGGGCTGACCGCACGGCCAAGGCGGCACCTGCCGACGGGCAGCCGTCCTGCGAACCGACGGTCGGCCCCACGGCCGAGACGGCGTCCGCATCCGCTGCGGGCAGTGGGACGGCCGGGGCGGGTGTCGAATCGGTCGTGGCCGCGGGCAGTGGTACGGCCGGGACGGCCCCCGGATCCGCCGTGGCCGCACGCGGTGGCACGGCCGGGGCGGGGTCGGAATCCGCCGTGGCCGAGGGCGGTCGTACGACCGGGGCAGGAGCCGACCCGGCGGCTGCGGCTGCGGCTGCGGCGGGGACCGGTGGGCGGTCTCCGGTGGCCGGCGGTCAGGCGCAGCCCTCGGCGCCCGGCTGGAGCGCCGCCCCCGACCTCGGCGCCCCGGCCACCCTCGTGCTGCTGCGCCACGGCGAGACCCCGCTGACGCCCCAGAAACGGTTCTCCGGCAGTGGCGGCTCCGACCCCTCCCTCTCCGCGGCCGGCCGTGAGCAGGCGTACCGCGTCGCCGAGGCGCTGGCCAGGCGCGGCACCGTCCAGGCCGTCGTGGCCTCGCCACTGGCCCGTACCCGCGAGACCGCCGGCATCGTCGCCGCCCGGCTGAACCTGGACGTCGCGGTCGAGGACGGGCTGCGCGAGACGGACTTCGGCGCCTGGGAGGGCCTGACCTTCGGCGAGGTCCGCGAGCGCTACCCGGACGACCTGAACGCCTGGCTCGCCGACCCGGAGGCCCATCCCACCGGCGGCGGCGAGAGCTTCGCCGAGACGGCCACCCGGATCGCCGCCGCCCGGGAGCGGCTGGTCGCCGCCCACCAGGGCCGTACGGTCCTGCTGGTCACCCACGTCACCCCGATCAAGACGCTGATCCGCCTGGCCCTCGGCGCCCCGCCCGAGTCCCTGTTCCGGATGGAGCTGTCGGCGGCGTCGCTGTCGGCGGTGGCGTACTACGCGGACGGCAACGCGAGCGTACGGCTGTTCAACGACACGTCCCACCTGCGTCCCTGAGCCCGGCCGCGGTCCGCGCCAGCTCCTCGATCCGGCCCCAGTCGCGGGCGGCCACCGCCTGGGCCGGGACCATCCAGCTGCCGCCGACGCAGCCGACGTTGGGCAGGGACAGGTACTCCGGCGCGGTCGTCGGTCCGATGCCGCCGGTCGGACAGAACCGGGCCTGCGGCAACGGACCGGCCAGCGAGCGCAGATACGCCGTACCGCCGGCCGCCTGCGCCGGGAAGAACTTCATCTCCCGCACCCCGCGCTCCAGCAGCGCGACCACCTCCGAGGCGGTCGACACCCCGGGCAGGAACGGCACCCCGGACGCGCGCATCGCCGTCAGCAGCGACTCCGTCCAGCCGGGGCTGACCAGGAACCGCGCCCCCGCCGCCGTCACCGCGTCCACCTGGTCCGGGGTGACCACCGTGCCCGCGCCGACCACCGCCTCGGGCACCTCGACGGCGATGGCGCGGAGGGCTTCCAGCGCCGCCGGGGTCCTGAGGGTCACCTCGATGGCGGGCAGCCCGCCGGCCACCAGCGCCCGCGCCAGCGGTACGGCGTCGGCGGCGTCGCCGAGCACCACCACGGGCAGGACGGGCGCGAGATCCAGGACGGAGGGGTCGGCGGAGGAGGGCAGCGGCGAGGTCATGCCCTTATCGTGCCCAGGGACTGCATGGCACGCAATGAGCGTTGCGCATGCTGCAATGCGTCAGTGGATCTCGTCCACCAGTACGTCCAGCGCCCACGCCTTGCCCGCCTTGCCGGGCGCCTCCGCCTCCACGGTGTAGCCCAGCTCCCGCAGCGCCTCCACCAGCTCGGCGGGGTGCTCCGGCGCGGCGCCGGACGTCATGAGGGCGCGCACGATCCGGCCCTTCGTCGCCTTGTTGAAGTGGCTGACGACCTTCCGGGTGGGCGCGTGCAGCACCCGCACCGTCGCCGTGCGCCCGGCCACCTCGCCCTTCGGCTTCCAGGCGGTCGCGTAGGCGGAGGAGCGCAGGTCCAGCACCAGCCCCTCGCCGGCCGCCTCCGGCAGCACCTCGGCCATCGGGGCCCGCCAGTGTCCGGCCAGCGCGCCGAGTCCCGGCAGCTTCACGCCCATCGAGCAGCGGTAGGAGGGGATCCGGTCCGTCACCCGCACCGCGCCCCACAGCCCGGAGAACACCAGCAGCGAGCCGGCGGCGCGCCGCCGGGCGTCCGCGTCCAGCGTGGCCAGGCCGAGGGCGTCGTAGAGGACACCGGTGTAGATCTCCCCGGCGGGGCGGGCGCCGGCCGTGCGCAGCCCGGCGTTCTTCGCGACCTCGCCGCGCAGCCCCTCGCTCAGCCCGAGCACCTCACGGGCCTTCTCAGGGTCACCGGAGCACAGCTCGGCCAGCTCGCCGAGCACGGCCTCCCGCGCGGCCGTCAGTCCCGGCAGGGACAGCGACCCGAGCTCCAGCGGGGCGCCCTCGCCCGACGGCGCCTTGCCTTCGGAGGGCGGCAGCAGGACCAGCAACACGTACTCCTTACGTAGACCTCCGCGCCAGGGTACGGCGGTCCCGGGGCCGGTTCCGACCGCGGGGTTCAGCGCGCGGTGAGGGCCTGGACCAGGGCTCCCGGGTCGTCGGCGTACAGCCGCACCACCCGCACCCGCCTGCGCCGGCCCAGCAGGGTCGTGTGCACGACAGGCTCCGCGAGCTCGACGGTCACCGTGGTCTGCGAGCCGACGATCAGGTCCAGGGCATCCGGCTCGGGCCGGTGCGTGGTCCGGGTCTCCCGGCGTACGGCGGCGATCGAGGCCAGCGGGATCCGCAGGTCGGCATGGGCGCCGTGGCGTACCCGCAGCGCGTCGGAGGTCAGCACGTGCGGGCGGACCACCCCGGCCGCGTGCAGGCCGATCACCAGCAGCACGGTGTAGACGTCCACCACGAGCATTACGTCGTGCGCCGGCCGCATGTCCCGCAGCATGAAGGACACGCCGACCGTCTCGACGACGCAGACGAAGGCCAGCCCCAGCAGCGTCGAGCCCTGTCCGCGCGCGTACCCGAACGCCCGCCCGCCGGCCGTTCCCTGCGTCCGCCGGGCCAGCCACAGCGCCAGGCTGACGAAAAGCCGCAGCTCGTGCCGGGCCACCCGGTACACCGTCGTCATCGCTCCACCCCCAGAACGATCTCCAGCATACGGCGCACGGCCTCCGCCTGGGCGGGCGCGAAGTCGGCGTACAGAGCCCGCAACACCGCGTTGTCCCAGTCGGGTTGATCCTCCGTCAGCAGTCCGTCCGGTACGCAGGCGGCGAGCGCGCGTGCCGTCCGCTCCACGCGCGGGTCGTCCGGATCCGCGTCGGCCAGCGCGTCGAGCAGCGCGTACGCCTCTCGGGTGCGGGCCACCGTGTCCGGGTCGTCCAGGAAGCCGCGCAGCACCGCCGACATCCGCTCCCGGTCCTCCGCCGCCGCCCCCGTGTCGACCAGGACCAGCATCTCCCGGTCCTTGGCGGCCATGGGGGAGCCGTCGGCGGGCAACGCATGCAGTACGGCGGCCAGTTCGGGTGAGACGGGCCCCTCGGCGGAAGGCTCCCCGGCGTCGAGCAGCGCCCGCAGCCGCCGCCGGCGCTCCCGGATCGCCCCCTCCTGCCGGGCCAGGTCCTCGTCGAGTTCGGTCAGCACCTCGGCGAGGTCCTTACCCGCGTCGTCGGCGAGCACGTCCCGTACCTCGGTCAGGCCCAGCCCCAGTTCGGTCAGCCGCCGGATCCGGGCGAGGGCGACGGCGTGGCGGAGGGCGTAGTGCCGGTAGCCGTTGGCGCGCCGCGCCGGCTCGGGCAGCAGGCCCAGATGGTGGTAGTGCCGCACGGTGCGCGTCGTGACGCCGACGGCGGCGGCGAGTTCTCCGATCCGCATGCGATCAGTACAGACGTTGACGTCGCGGCGGGGTCAAGCGGCGGTTCGGGGGCGGCGGTGTCGACGTCGGTCATGCGGCGGCCAGGGGCGAGCCGAGCCAGCGTTCCAGCGCCTCGGTCAGCCCCTCGCCGCCCGCCCGGTCGGAGGCCCACGCCACGAACCCGTCCGGCCGCACGAACAGCCCCCGCAGGCCGGGCCGGTCCGGGCAGGCGGCCGTGACCACGTCCAGCCGGTCGCCGTAGCCCCCGGTCCGCGCCCGCAGCGCGGCGTCGCCGGCCGGGTCCAGGAGCAGGGCGCGGCCGGTGTACAGCCGCTCGCCGAGCCGGGTGCCGTCGGCAAGCCGCAGGTCGGGCGCGCAGACGCCGGTCAGCGGGTGGTCGCCGGGCAGGTCGTAGCGCTGCCGGACGCCGGAGATCTGCGTGGCCAGGTAGGTCGTACCGGCGGTGGTCAGCGCCAGGTCGGTGACCACCCGGCGCAGGGCGCGGGCATGCCGGTCGGGGCGCATCAGCGCGATCTGGGCGCGGGTCCAGTCCAGCACCCGGGCGCCGTCCGGATGCCGTTCGGCGGTGTAGGTGTCCAGCAGCGACTCGGGGGCCCGGCCGCGTGCGACGGCGGCCAGTTTCCAGCCCAGGTTCAGCGCGTCCCCGAGGCCGAGGTTGAGGCCCTGGCCGCCGAACGGCGCGTGCACGTGCGCCGCGTCGCCCGCGAGCAGCACCCGGCCCTTGCGGTAGTCGGTCACCTGGCGGGCGTTGTCCGTGAACCGGGTCGCCGTGATCACCTCCGTGACGCTCACCTCGGGCACGCCCGAGACCCGGCGCAGACTCGCCTCCAGTTCTCCGGCGGTGACCGGCGCGGACCGGTCGGCCGGCGGACCGTCGAACTCCACGGTGAGCACGCGACCCGGGAACGGCCCGTGGACGTACGTCCCCGCGTCGGTGGTCTGCCAGCCCGTGCCCAGCCGTTCGGCCCCGGCCAGCCGTACGACCGCCTGGTAGCCGGTGATCTCCGGTGCCGTGCCCGGGAAGTCGAACCCGGCTAGTTTGCGGACCGTGCTGCGCCCGCCGTCGCACCCGACCAGCCGGCCGGCCCGGAGACGCCCCGCGCCGGTGTGCGCGTTCACTCCGCCGGTGCCGGCGTCGATGTGCACGGTCACCCCGTCGGCGTCGGCGTCGAAGCCGGTCAGTTCGACGCCCCGGCGTATCTCGACGCCCAGCCGCGCGGCCCACCGGCCGAGGATCCGCTCCAGCTCGGCCTGGGGCACGGCGAGACCGACACCGGCGGCGGGGCCCGCGTCCGCCCAGGCGGGATCGGAGCCGTCGAACAGGTCCGGGTCCAGCATGATCCCCGCGAAGTGCCCGAGGAACTTGGGCCGGGGCCGGCCGGTCCCGGGGAAGGCGCGCAGTCGGGCCCGGGACGCCTCCCCGGCCACCGCCAGCTCGGGCAGCAGGCCCCGCCGGTACAGGGCGATCGCGGTCGCGATGTTGACGGAGCCCGCCCTGACCGTCTCGTCCACCTCGGTGCGCCGCTCCACGACCAGCGCCCTCGCCCCGCCCAGCCGCAGCTCACAGGCGAGGAAGAGGCCCACGGGGCCGGCACCGGCCACCACCACGTCGTAGTCGTACTCGGTCGTCGTCATGGACGCTGACTATAGTCACTAAAATTTTTGAGTGGCTATAGATTCATGGGATAGGGTCTCCCCATGGATTCCAGGCAGGACCGGGAACTCCCCTTGCGGGAGCGGAAGAAGCGCGAGACCCGGCAGCGGATCTCGGACATCGCGACGGACCTGATCGGGAAGCGCGGCTTCGACGCGGTGACGGTCGCCGAGATCGCCCGCGCGGCGGGCGTCTCCCCGATGACGGTCTTCAACTACTTCCCGCGCAAGGAAGACCTCTTCCTGGACCGCATCCCGGAGGCGGCCGGCCTCTTCGCGTCGGCCGTACGCGACCGCACCCCCGGCGAGTCCCCGCTCGCCGCCCTGCGCCGCCTCGCGCTCCGGCTCCTCGAAGAGCGGCATCCGCTGGGCGGGGTCGGGGACACCTTCGCCGACTTCTGGCGGATCGTCGCCGATTCGCCCGCGCTGCGCGCCCGGGCCCGGGAGGGCGTGGAGGAAGTAGAGGCGGCGCTGGCCGGCGCGTTCGGCGAGGCGGGCGTGGCGGACCCGGAGCTGTCGGCCGCGCTGATCATGGCCGCGTACCGGACGGTGTTCGTCGCCTCCGTGCGCCGGCTGCTCGCCGGAGACCCGGTGGCGGAGGTGGCCCGGGAGCACAGGGACCGGCTGGAGTCGGCGTTCGACGCGCTGGAGCGAACGGCTCTTGACGGCTAACGCTGTTAGCCTTATGGTCGTGGCTAACGGTGTTAGCCATTGTCCCGGCGCGCCGTGACGACGACCGAAAGGCAGCCATGACCACGACAGCCGATATGACGACGACCGTCACCCGGCGCATCGGGGACTCAGCCCTACGACGCGGGGCGTGGCTGGCGTTCGCCCTGTTCTGGTCGGCCTTCGCGGTGGTGGAATGCGTGCGGCACGGCTGGCCGGCCACGGTGCTCGCGCTGGCCTTCCTCGTGCTGCCGGATCTGACCTTCCTGGTCGCGCTCGACGAGGCACCCCGCATGGCCAGGGGCCAGCTGCCGCCGCGCGCGGTGCCGTACTACAACGCCATGCACCGCGCGTCGGTCCCGCTCGCGCTCGCCGTCGCCTGCGCCGCGCTCCCGCTGCACTGGCCGCCCGTCTTCGCGGCACTGTCCGGCTGGCTCGCCCACATCTCGTACGATCGCGTCTTCGGCTACGGACTGCGCACCAAGGAGGGCTTCCAGCGTGGCTGACCGGCTCACCCCCCGGGCACGGGAGATCGTGACGGCGGCCCGGGACCTCCTGGAGGAGTCCGGACCCGCGCAGCTGACCATGCGCACCCTCGCCGACCGCCTCGGCATCAAGGCCCCGTCGCTGTACAAGCACTTCCCCGACAAGCACGCCGTGGAGGTCGAACTGGTGGCACAGCTGCTGACCGAGACGGCGGAGGTCCTGGAGGCCGCCGGGGCCCGCGCCCCCGGCTCGCTGGACGCGCTCGCCGGGGCGTACCGCGCTTACGCCCTCGCCCACCCCCACCTGTACCGCCTGGGCACCGAGCGGCCCCTGCCACGCGCCGAGCTGCCCGCCGGCCTGGAGGACCGGGCCGCCCTGCCCCTGCTGCGCGCCTGCGCCGGCGACCTGGACCTGGCCCGCGCCTTCTGGGCCTTCGCCCACGGCATGGTCATCCTGGAGATCCACGGCCGCTTCCCGGCCGACGCGGACCTGGAGGCGGCGTGGAAGCGGGGGCTCGGGGCGTTGGGAACGTAGGGGGAGCGGGCGCGGTCCGTGCCGGGGCGGCCGCCCGGTACCATGGTCCTCACGGCAGACGAGCCGGGCGGACGGCCGCGTGGAGTCCCCTAGGGGGCTTCCCGAGGAACGTCCGGGCTCCACAGGGCAGGGTGGTGGCTAACGGCCACCCGGGGTGACCCGCGGGACAGTGCCACAGAAAGCAAACCGCCAAGGACTCCGGTCCCTGGTAAGGGTGAAACGGTGGTGTAAGAGACCACCAGTGCCCAGGGTGACCTGGGCAGCTAGGTAAACCCCACCCGGAGCAAGGTCAAGAGGGGACACCCCGGTGTCCCTGCGCGGACGATCGAGGGCTGCCCGCCCGAGTCCGCGGGTAGACCGCACGAGGCCGGCGGCAACGCCGGCCCTAGATGGATGGCCGTCGCCCCGGCCGCCGCGAGGCAACCGGGGAACAGAACCCGGCGTACAGCCCGACTCGTCTGTCGCTTAGGTCACTGACCTGCGTGGGCGCTCTCAGAATCCTCGGATGATCTTGCGCTGGGGAGAATCTGGGGAGATCCACTAGCCGCAGAGACTTCGACAGCCCCCGGCGTCACCCACTCGCCGAGCGCCTCCATCCCCTTGCTCCCGGACCTCGGCATGAAGTGCACGTAGGTCCGCAGCGTGAACGCCGGATCCGAGTGCCCCAGCCACGCCGCCAGCTGCGTGACCGTCTCGCCGGCCTGCAGCACGATCGACGCGAACGTGTGCCGAGTGACGTGGAAGCCCTCCTCGCGCGGCATACCCCACCGCACCCGCTTCAGCGACTCCCGGCCCGGACGTTCCACGATCTCGACCTCCGGCGGCGGGATCAGCCCGGCCTCCAGCAGCGCAGGCTTCCAGATCCGGTCATCGAAGTACGTGCGGTTCATCGCCCCGCCGCTCTTGCCGGCCGTGCGGATCGTCGTCACCAGCAGCCGCACCGTTCGCGTCGGCCGGTCCTCCCACGCCAGGTTGGGGCGGTCGGGGTCCACCCACGGCAGCGTCACCTCGACCGTCGGAAAGAGGTCCGTGTACTCCTTCACCGCCCGGGCCAACGCGGGCGGGCACGGCGCGGTCCGCTCCTTGTTGCCCTTCGGCGGGGCGAACCCGAGCCGCGAGTGGATGCGGACCACCTGCCGCACCACATTGATCTCGTCGCCGTCGATGTCGTCCGGTGAGAAGCCGAACGCCTCACCCTGCCGCAACCCTGCCGCGATCCCAAGGTCCAACAGGATCCGGTAGCGGGCTGGCAGCGCCTTGCGGACCGCGATGACGGTCTCCGGTCTCCAGGCCTTCGCCTTCGACTTGGGCACTGTCGGCGCCTTCAAGTCCTCATCCCGGAAGGGGTTCACCGGGATGCGGCGCGCCTTGTGTGCGGCCTGCATGATGGACGAGAAGTGCCGCCACGTCGTGGACAGCGTGGACACGTCGATGTTCTTCTCGGCCGCGGCCTGCCAGGCCAGCACCTCGTCGTGGCCGATGCGGTTCAGCGGGAGGTGCCCGACATGCGGCAGGATGTGCTTGAACACCCGGGGCTGCATGGACTGCTTGGTGCCGGGCGCCTTGCGCAGGGTCGGCCACCAGTGCTTCTCGACGTACTCGCGCAGCGTGATGTCGCCGTCGCGTGGGTCGTAGAACGTGCCGCGGGTGGAATCGGTCTGGGAGCCGGCCAGCCACTTCTTGGCGTCGGCCTCGCGCTCGAATGACCGGTCCCGGACACCGGGGATGCCGGCGACGCGCCAGCGTTTGCCCTTGCCGTACCGCGCGGTCTTGCGTTTCCTGCCGGTGGCCGGGTCGGGCTTCCTGGTGTACCAGCGGTCTTCGATGTATCCCGGCACCGCTGCCCCCGTTCGTTCAGACCTGGCTCATCGGCCCTGCGCTGTGGTCGATGATCTCACCAGCGAACATCTGGAACCAGCAGCCTCGGTCGAGGAAGTCCCGTACCGCCGGGTTCATGGCGGCGGCGAACTGTTCGGTCGTCATGGCGGCGGCCACGTAGATGCGCACGACTCCCCGGTCCTCGGCTATGCCGATGTCGTCGGAGAACCCGGGGACCAGCGTGAACTCCAGCCGGAGCGGGCGGTCGGGGGTATGACGGGATACGATCTCGTGGCCCCACAGCTGATACCAGTCGGCGCGCGACAGGAACTGTGCCATCTCGGTGTTGAGCTGCTCGATGACGTTTTTGAGCGGTTCGCGTCTGTCCACCGTGACGTGGATGGCTCCCCGCTCCTCGTCGATCCGGGCGATGCGTCCTGGTTCGAGGTCACTGGTGGCTTCGTAGGTGACGTGCAGCATGAACCCTCCCCGCGGTGCAACAGTGCACATGGAGCCACAACGGCCAAATATGCACGGTTGGTGAAGGGTACGTCGCCTGAAGTGATCAGACAATCCGCTTGGTGTCGGGCTCCCGGCTGTCGCTACTCGCCTGACTCGCGCCGGGTTCGCTCCGCCGCCTCAATCATCGCCTGCCACTTGCGCTTCTCCGAGTCAGGCATGCCCGCCAGGTGGCTCACGATGATGCGGACCGTGTCGCCATAGCCGGCCAGATCGGTCGACTCGTACATCAGCCACTGCCTGGCGGTGGCCTCTTGTACGTGCCGGAACGGTTTGCGCAGGGCGGCGGCAATAGCCCGCATCATCGGCACGGTGGGCGGGTTGGCCGGCGGGTTCTTCACCACGCGCTGCAGGTACGGCTTGGAGACGGTTTCGCCGGTCTCTGGGTCGATGGCGCGTTCCGCGAGCTTCCCGTAGGAGTCGCCCTTGTCGAGTGCGTCCTGGATGAGCTGAGAGAGTGCACCAATGGGCGCAGGCTGCTGGGCCGCGCCTTGGTCAGGGGCGGTGGCCGCTGCCGTCATGTCCTCGTCCTCTCGCGTCACTGTCACACCGGCTGTCTCTGGGGATACGGATGGGCGCGCGCAAATTACCAGCTCAGTCCGTACAACCATCTCGCGTTGGAGACGGATCGTCTACAGAAGCACTCTATCGCGCCATGATCTCTATCGGTTCCCGCCAGTCGAACGTCCAGATGAGTAGACGATTCGTCTCTGTCATGCTTAACTCATCCCATCAAGGCACTCCGCACCTCGGGGGATCCATTGAGTCGTCGCTACATGCTCCGCAACGCCCAGATCTTCAAATGGATCATGGAGAACCCCGGTCGCGGAAAGCCCTACTCGATACGCGCCCTGGCCGACACCAGCGGCGTGAACCGCAACACCATCGAGAAGCTGGCCAAGGGGACCCAGAAGTCCGCCGACATCAACGACGCCCACTCCCTCGTGGAGGCCCTCGGCGTCGGCATACTCGTCCTCTTCATGCCCCCAGCGTCTCCAGAACTGGACGACACGTCTACCGAAAGCACCCCCACCGCAAAGGAGTAACCAGCGTGTACAGGAAGGGACCCAAGCCCAGTCCCCCCGCCGGCTGCCTCTGGATCGAACAGGCAGCCATCCACCTCGGCCTCACCATCGGAACGCTCCGCAAGTGGCGCCTCATCGGCAAGGACGTCGACAACGGCATGCACAGCTTCAAGATCGGTGGCTACATCGCCTACCGGGTCGCCGAGCTGGACGCCTACCTCGAAGGCCAGTACCAGGCGGCGCGCATGCCCGACGCCGACCGACTGCACGAGTCTCGCCCGGCGGAGCCCCGCCTCCAGCCCGCCGCCTGAGCCGGCCCGCGCCGCCGCCTGACGCGGCACGCAAAGAGGCCGCCCCGAATGCGACCCCGGGACGACCTCGCGATCCCCAACCAGAACGCACGAAGCGAAAGGGACCGCCTGTGTCCATTCTGCCTCACGAGTCGACCAAGGTCGTGAAACTCGACCTGTCGGCCGGCTCCATCCACACCACGCTGGTCGACGGCCAGCCGCACGTCATCCTCAAGCCAGCCGTCGAAGCACTCGGGCTGGACTACTCGACTCAGCTGGCCAAGCTGCGCCAACGCTCCTGGGCAACCGTGGGGCAGAGCCCCATGGTTGCGGAGGACGGCAAGACTCGCTCCATGGCCGTCGTGCCGGTGCGCACCTTCCTGATGCTGCTCGCCACGGTCAACGAGAACCGCGTCGCCGAGGGACTCCGCCCGACGCTGGTCGCCTTCCAGAACGAGACCGCCGACGCGATCGAGGGGTACTGGACCGAGGGCGGCGCGATCAACCCGCGGGCCACCGAGGACCAGCTCGATTCGCTGATCTCCCGGGCGAAGCAGCAGGCCGAGGTGCTGTCCATCCTCTCCGGCATCGTCGCGCCGGACTGGCTGGAGACGAAGGCCCGGCTGGTCGCCGCCCGGGCGCTGGGCGAGGAGCCGGAGGTCGACCCGCTCGACGTGCCCCTGTACGTCCCCGACTTCCTGAAGGGCAAGGGCCTGCGGCGCCGCGAGATCGACTCGGTCCAGTCCTGGTTCGGCCGCCGGGCCGCCGCCATCCACAAGGAGCGGACTGGCGAGGAGATCGGGAAGCGCCAGTCGGAGCTGCCGAACGGCACGGTCCGCGAGACGAAGGCGTGGACGGTGCGGCACCGGCCCGTGTTCGAGGAGACCTGGGACCGCTATTACGCTGCGGCGTTCCCCACCCAGCTCGGTCTCGGGGAGGCGTCGTGAACAGCCTGATGCCGAAGACGTCGCCGCACGTGTACGAGCCGCTGCCGTCCGGGGTGCGCGCGTTCGCCGAGCGCCACATGCCGGCCCACGTGGTCGCGGCCGAGCTGCAGATGCGCTCCGCCGACCGGGAGCTGAACCGCCCCTGCAACCCGCTGTCGGTGGAGGACGTGGCCGACCGCGAGGACGTCCTCGCGATGCACCGCCGCGCCGACAAGACCGTCTCGTCCAACCCGGAGCGCATGGGCTCCCACCTGAGGAGCCTGGCATGAGCGAGTTCGGCAACCCCCGCACCGACGTGCGCCAGGCCCTGGCCCGGGCGGGCTGGCGGGAGGACTCCCGGGGCCGGCTGGCCGCGGCGAACGGCACGGTGTGGTCCGAGGTCGACGACCTGTACGACTCAGGCTTGGACGGGCCCGGTGGCGCCTGGTCCTGGTCGGTGCACTTCGACAGCGACGTCCCCGCCGCCGTGATCGTGGCCGCGTGCCTCGCCGCAGCCGGACAGGCCGTGACCCGATGACCACGGACCTGTCCCGCCTCAACGCCGACCTCCGTGACGCCATGCGGGAGTGGATCGCTGCCGCTACGAGCGGAGACGCCGCTGCCCGTCTGCAGGCCCTGCTCGCCGAGCCGCCCGCCGGCCACACCGCCACCCCGCAGCCCGATGACTGGTACGAGGCCGTGTTCGACGCCATGGCCTGCGCCCATCCCGACCGCTGCACATGCATGCCGAAGGAGGCGAAGTGAGCGACCGAGTGCTGACCGCCGACGAGCGCGCCGAGCGGCTGCGAGAGCTTCGAGGCCGGGAGGCCGCTCGCAAGCTCAGCATGGGGGCGAGGACGCTGATGGAGCTGCCGTTGCAGCGCCGTATCGCCTTCGCCATCTACGACCCCGGCGCCATCACCCCGCGCGGCGACAACTACCGGGAGCCGATGCACCGATGGCAGGCCCGCGCCGTCACCTACGTCCTTGACTCGGAGCCTGTCCGGTGACGGCGCCGCTGGATCTGCCGTCGATGCCGGCCGACGCGGACCCGGTGATACTGCCCGGCCTGCTGTCCGGCCTCGGCATCACCCCGCGCCGGGCACCCGCATGGATCACCGACCCGGGTCTGATCGACGACATCCTCTCCGGCCACGCCGACATCCCCGCCGACCTCTACGGCGACGAACCGCCGTCCGGCCACTGACCCGCCGGCCCGGCGGTGACCACCCGCCCCGCCAGGCCGGCGCCCAAGCAGAAGCCCCGAGCGCGGCAGACGCCCGGGGATCCACCACCAGCATCCCACGGAGGGATCACCTTGTCCGTCACCATCAACGCCCACCAACTGAAGCTGCTCCTCGACCAGACGGCCGACCACATGGGCCACGAGGACGTCGAACCGCTGCACGGCATCCGGCTCGACGTCGACAGTCAGTACCTGTATGCCGTCGCCTCCGACCGGTTCACCCTCGCCGCGGCCCGCTACCGGCTCGCCGACGGCGACCAGAACGAGGAGCCGTGGGCGCGCACCATCCCCGGCGACTTCGTCCCCTCTCTCCGCCAGTGGATCGACTCGCTGAAGGGCGCCGCCTACATCACCATCAACACCGTCAAGGACCGGGTCGTCTTCGACGGGCCGCTCGCCGACCTCACCGTGGCCACCAACACCGCGCTGGAGTTCCCCGACTGGCGGGGCCTGCTCCGTACCATCGCCGCACAGACCGTCGAAGGCGAGCCGTTCCCGGCTCTCAACACCGGCTATCTGCCGCGGTGGGCTGCCATCCAGCAGAGCCTCCGTGTCCGCGTCACCGCCGACCGCAAGGCCGTCCTGTTCTTCGGTGAAAACTTCATCGGCGCCCAGATGCCCACCAACGGTGGCAGCATCGGCCCGGCCAAGGGACAGACCTTCAAGTCCGCACACGACCTGTGGCTGTGGACCCTCGCCGCGGGCGCAGCGGACGTCGACATGGAGAGCCTGCCGCAGCCGGAACCGTCCCGCTACGAAGCCACCCGAGACATCCGTGAGACCGCCGCCAACCTGCTCCGCGGCGTCCTGGACTCCACGACGAACGCCTACAACTGCGACTTCGACGGCGACCGCGACGCGTGGTTCGCGCACATCAGCCGGGGCGTCTCGGACTGGATGGCCTACCGGTTCCTCGACGCACTGCACCAGGTCGACCCGCGGGCCGCCCAGCAGGTCGTCAACGACACCGCCGAGGAGCTGGACTCTGGCGAACTGGGCGAGTGGGCATGGGACATGGCCGAAAAGGCTGGCTTCGACCCGCAGAAGTGGAGCGACGAGCACGAGAAGCGCCTCGCAAAGCAGACGGCTGAGGAGCCCCGCAAGTGGGCCGTCCAGCTGGCGCTCGCCTTGAACCACGCAAAGAGCGCCGGGATCGGCTTCCGTGTCGAAGACAACCCGTTCGTCACCTACGACGCCGAGTCCGACGAGTGGAAGGCCGTCAAGCCGCAGCCTGCCGAGACCACCGCCTGACCGGCAGCCCCCCCAGCCCGCCGTGTCGAGCGCCCCCCTCGCGCTCCGCGGCCTCCGAGGCGGCTGGCCCCACACCCCCAGTCCGGGGCCAGCCGCCACCCCCAGCACACCCACAGGAGCCTCCATGAACGCCAAGCGCCCCAGGATCCCGCGCGAGGTCGCCTGCCACGTCCTCTCCCATTTCGGTCGCGGCGGCTACCCGGCCGGCGACTGGACCGAAGCCCTGATCACCCTGATCGACCGCGCCGACGCCGTGAACCGAGCCAAGCTTTGCTCGACGTTCCCCGCCTACGGCGACGCCATCCTCCTCGCCAAGTACGACGAGAACGGCATCGCGGTCCTCCAGGCCATCGCCGGCGGGCAGGTCGCCGCGTGAGCCCGCTCGCCTGCCGCCAGTGCGGCTCCACCGACGGGCCGTTCGTGCCGGCCACCGGCCTCTGCGAGGACTGCGAGGGCGGGCCCGGAACTGCGCCGGTCGACATCGAGCCCGGCCTGTACGACATCCCCGCCGAGCAGTACCACTCCGACCCCATCTCCGGCGGCAGCCTCTCCTCAACCGGCGCCCGCACCCTCGTGAAGCACTGTCCCGCCGTCTTCAAGTGGCAGCTCGACCACCCCCAGCCCCACACCAAGGCACTCGACCTCGGCACCGCCGCCCACAAGCTCGTACTCGACGACGGCCCCGAGCTCGTCCTCGTCGACGCCCCACGGTGGGACACCGACAGCATCAAGGCCGAGGTCGCCGCCATACGCGCCGCCGGTGACATCCCCCTCAAGCGCCACGAGCTGGAGCAGGTCCACTCGATGGCCGCCGCGCTACGCGCCAACGAGGAAGCGGCCGAGCTGCTGGAGCCCGGCTCCGGGCTCGCCGAGATGTCCGCCTTCTGGGAGGACAACGGCATCTGGCGTCGGGCCCGCTTCGACTTCCTCCGCAACGACGGCCAGATCGTCGACTACAAGACCGCCCGGTCCTGCCGCCGGGAGGACCTGGAGAAGGCGTTCTCCGAGCACGGCTACCACCAGCAGCAGGACTGGTACGAGGAGGCCGGCGCAGTCCTCGACCTGGCCGACCCCGAGCAGCCCATGCAGTTCGTGGTGCAGGAGAAAGACCCGCCCTACCTGGTGGTCGTCACGACCTGCGACCCGATGGCCCGCGGCATCGGCCGCCACCTCAACGAGGTCGCCCTCAACACCTACGCCATCTGCCGCGAACGCGACGAATGGCCCGGCTACTTGCCGAACCCGATGATCTCGCTCCCCGCCTGGGTCGAGCGCCAGTACGCCTAGGAGTAACCCGCATGTCCCAGCTCCCGCCGCCCATCCGCACCGGCCGCTCGGACGCCGAACAGAACGGCTCCTCGCAGCAGTTCACCTTTCGGCCCGCGAGCAAGGCCGGCCGCAAGGCCCGCCTGTCCATCCAGGGCATGTCCGGCTCCGGCAAAACCTGGACCGGCCTGTCCATCGCACACGGCCTGTCCGAAGGTCAGAAGTTCGGCGTCATCGACACCGAGCGGGGAGCCGCCAGCCTGTACGCCGGACACCGCGGTCTCCAGTTCGACACCTTGCCGATGGAGCGCTACGACCCCCGCGACCTCGGCCGCGCCCTCGACGCCGCCGCCCAGGCCGGCTACCCGACCGTCTTCGTCGACAGCCTCTCCCATTTCTGGAAGGGCACCGACGGCACCCTCGAACAGGTCGAGAAGGCCAAGGCCAAGTACGGCGGAAACAAGTTCGCCGGCTGGAAGGACGGCACCCCGCTCCAGAACGACATGGTCGCCGCCATCCTCGACTACCCCGGCCACGTCGTCTGCTCAATGCGCTCCTACACCGAGTGGGTGCTGGTGAACGGCAAGCCCGAGCGGGTCGGCATGCGGCCCGAGCAGCGCAAGGGCATCGAGTACGAGTTCGACGTCGCCGTGGCGATGGACTTGGAGAACACGCTTGAAGTTCTCAAGTCCCGCTGCCCCGCCCTCAACCGGCAGGTCATCAAGCGGCCCAACGGGGCCCGCGACATCGCCGGCCCGCTGCTCGCCTGGCTCGCCGAGCCGCAGCCCACCGAGTAACCGCCGAGGCGCCGGCCGCGCCCGAATCGCGGCCGGTCTCCTCAGAACTAGGAGACCACGATGACACAGCTCCAGCTGCCGATCACACCGCAAGGCGCCGTCTCCGCCGCCGCCGGCGAGACCGCGAAAGCCGACGGCATCGCCCGGGTCGCCGCGAACACCCCGCCGGACTGGGCGACCGCCTGCCGGGCCGCCATAGAGCTCATGGCCCGCCGCGGCACCCCGTTCCAGGCCGCCGACCTCATCGCCGAAGGCCTCGTCGACGAACCCGACCACACCGCCCGCTGGGGCGCCGCCTTCATGGCCGCCGCGAAGGCCGGCGTCATCGAGCACGCCGGCGTCGTCCCCTCCCGCCGCGCCACCGTCCACCGCTCCCTGTGCCGCCAGTGGATCGGCACCACCGCATACCGGAAGGAGGCCGCGTGATGCCGACCGAGCAGGCCATCCGGGAGGCCAAGAACCGCTGGGCCCGGCGCCGCCGTCGGCTCATCGGCTACGGCCAGTGGCAGCCCTTCACCGACGCCGCACGCGTCCGCGAGCACGTCCTCGCCATCCAGGCCACCGGCATGGGCCTGGCCGGCATCGCCAAGCACACCAGTGTCGGCATCGGCACCCTCGAGTACCTGCTCTACCGCAAGGACCAGTACGGGCCCGCCGCGGCCATCCGCACCGAGAGCGCACAAGCCCTGCTGGCCTACTGGCCGGCCCTGGACGACTACGAAGACGGCGCCAACATCGACGCCACCGGCACCCGTCGGCGGCTCCAGGCGCTCGCCAAGATGGGTTGGTCCTCCAAGGCCATCCACCAGCGCATCGACTGCTCAAGCGTGCAGACTCTCGAGCGGCTCCGCTACCGGACCAAGGTCACCGCCAAGCTCGCCCGCGCCATCCGCGACGTCTACAACGACCTCTCCGCCAAGGCCGCGGAGGAACACGGCGTACACCCCTCCATCGCCTCGCGCAGCCGTACCTACGCCACCCGGTACGGCTGGGCCGGTCCCGAAGCGTGGGACCCCGACACCATCGACGACCCCGACGCCAAGCCGGACTGGACCGGGCACTGCGGCACCGACCGCGGCTGGTGGCTGCACCGCCTGGAAGGTATCCCCGTCTGCCAGCCGTGCGAGGCGGCACACGGGCAGTGGAAGGCCGAACGCGCCCACCTGACGCACAGCGAACGGTGGCGCGAGCTGGCACAGGCCCGCGGCGAGGCCCGCAGCCGGGAAGTCGACCTGGCCCACGACGGGCGCGAACTCCTGCGGCACGGCGTCGACATCGAGCGGGTCGCCGAACGCCTCGGGGTGACCCGCAACCACCTGCAGCAGGCCATGCTCCGCCACTCGGCAGACGAGGCGGTGGCAGCGTGATCGTCCACGGCTTCGCCGGCATCGGCTGGACGGAGGCCCTCGCCCATCTCGGCCTCCACGACATTGGCCTCGAGCTCGACTGGGCTGCCTGCCTCACCCGCATCGCCGCCGGGCACACCACCATCCACTGCGACGTCACCCAGTACCCGACGGCGCCGTTCAAGGGCCGCACCACCGGGAAGATCGACAGCCCGCCCTGCCCCGGCTTCGGCAAGTCCGGGAAGAAGCTCGGCCTCCGCGACCTGCCCCTCGTCCACCAGGCCATCGACGACCTCGCCCACGGCCGCGACACCCGGGCCCGGATCGGCGCCGCCTGCCTCGACGACCGGTCCATCCTCACTGCGGAGCCGATGCGCTGGCACTACGACCTGCGGCCCGAGTGGATCGCGATGGAGCAGGTGCCGTCCGTCCTCCCGGTGTGGGAGCAGTACGCGGAGATCCTCACCCGGTGGGGGTACAGCACCGCCACCGGCGTGCTGGACGCCGCCGACTACGGGCTCGGCCAGCGCCGCCCCCGTGCCGTGCTGATCGCGTCCCGGGTTCGTGAGGTGGCGCTGCCGGCGCCGACGCACGGCGGGCCTGGCCAGCCGCCGCTCACCGCGATGACGGACGTCATCGGCTGGGGCTACACCCAGCGGCCGGCGCCCACCGTCACAGGCGGCGGCACCGCAACCGGCGGCGCGGAGCCCTTCGGCAACGGCACCCGGCAGGCGATGCGGAAGACGATCGGCAGCCCGCTGTGGAAGGACCGGGAGCTGCCGCACCTCCGCCCCACAATCGCCGAGTGCGCGAAGCTCCAAGGCTTCCGGCCCGGCCTGAAGTTCCACGGCCGCCAGGGCCAGCAGCACTTGATCGTCGGCAACGCAGTCCCGGTCCCGCTCGCCGACGCCGTCATCCGCGCGGCTGCCGGCGTCGGCGAGCGGGACCTCCGGGCCGCCGCGTGACCGCGGGCCGCCGGCCACGCGACCGGCCCTAACCAGCAGCACACCCCACCCCAGCCGCCATCCGAGCGTTTGAAAGAAGACCACCCCATGGCACGGATCCGCTCGATCAAGCCGGAGTTCTTCACCTCCCTCACGATCGCCGAGCAGCCGCTGTCCGCGCGCCTCACCTTCATCGGCCTGTGGACCTACGTCGACGACAACGGCGTCGGCCAGGCGGACCCGCGTCTCATCCGGGCCGCCATCTGGCCCCTCGAAGAGGCTCCGGACATCCTCCAGAGGACTCGCGAGGATCTCCAGAGCCTTCAGGAAGGCCGCCTCATCACTCTGTACGAGGCTTCAGGACGGCCTCTCGTGTACGTCAACAGCTGGACCGAGCACCAAAAAGTCAGCCACCCGCGGAAGCCTCGATTCCCCACGCCATGCGAGGTACGGCAAGCCTCTGACCTGCACACTTCCGACTCTCCGGAGGATTACCGGAGGACTCCGGAAACCCTCCAGAGTCCTCCGGAGGATGACGCCCCTGAGCAGGGAGCAGGGAGCAGGGAGCAGGGAAAAGGAATAGAGGGAAATCCGGAGCCTCCGGCATCCGACGAAACCTCACCCCGCCTCGACGTCGAACGCGTCTGCCAGCACCTGGCCGCCGTCATCGAGAAAGGCGGCGGCAAGAAGCCGCGCATCACCAAGACGTGGCGCAACGACATCCGGCTGCTGCTCGACGTTGACGGCGTAACCCCCGACCAGGCCATCGCCGCCATCGACTGGGCCCACGCCGACGACTTCTGGCAGGCGCACATCCTCAGCCCCGGAAAGCTCCGCGCCAAGTACGAAACCCTCCGCCGGCAGGCCCTGGTGCAGCAGCGCAAGAACCGCCCGGCCGGCCCGACCACCGCACCCCGCGAGATCCCCGAGGAGGAGATCCCCGATGCCCTCAAGTTCTGACCCGACCGCCCGGCAGTCCTGGATCGCCGAACGCCGCGACGCCGCCGTTGCCACCTTCACCGCCAAGATCCCCGGCATCTACCAGCCGCGCATCGAACTCGACCCGGCCGTCGCCAAGTGGGCCACCGGCCACGCCGACTGCCCCAGCCTGTTCCTGACCGGGCCCATCGGGGTCGGTAAGACGCACTCCGCCTGGCAGGCCACCCGCCAGTGGGTGCACACCCAGTTCGGCGCCGACTACCGCGGCACCCCCGTCGTCGAGATCTTCCGCTCCACCGCACTGTTCGACGCGCTTCGCCCGGACGCCCACCACGGCTCGGGCCGCGCGCTTGTCAAGCAACTGCAGAGGGTCGACCTGCTGTTCATCGACGACCTTGCCGCAGCCCGCCCCTCCGCGTGGACGCAGGAGCGGCTGTACGAGATTTTCGACGAGCGGTACGTCAACCGCCGCCCAGTGATCATCACCTGTGATGTGCTGCCGGCCGAGCTTGCCGAGGTCGTCGGTGACCGCGTCCGGTCCCGCCTCGCCGAGATGTGCCGCGGCGGTGTCGTCCTCCTCCAGGGCGCCGACCGCCGCCGGGGAGCCGCCGCGTGAGCAGCGACCTGTGGGACGCCCCCATCGACGAGCCGCAGCCGCTGGCCGATCGACCCGCCGAACTCGACTCCGAGCGCGTCATCGCCGCCAACGTCATGGACCGGCCCGAACTCATCGACGAGATCGCCGCTGAGTTCGATCCGGCCGACATCACCACCGACTGGTACCGGTGGGTGTGGCACGCCGTCGACGAGATTCGTCAGACCCTCACGACCGGCGACATCCGCTGGCAGTCCGTCCACCGCCAGCTCGCCGCCTGGAAAGCGTCCGGATACCTGCCCATCCCGTGCCCCAGTGAGGCGCAGCTTGCCGATCTGTACCGGTGCGCCACACCGGGAACCACCGGATGGCACGCCGACAAGGTCACCAAGGCGGCCGAGGCCAGCCGGCTCATCGCCCACGGCCACAACTGTGTCGCCCGCGGCCGGTCCGCTGCCTTCGACCGCGACGAAGACATCCCCGCCGCCCAGGCCGAGCTCGACGGCGTCGTCCGCTCCGGCGAGCAGGCCGAACTGTCCACGATCGGCGACCTGCTCGGCGACTCCCTGGTCCGCGCCGTTACCAAGCCGACCAAGGAAGACCGCATTCCGACGGGTTTCCTCGATCTCGACTCGTTGCTGTGCGGTGGCTGGTCTCCCGGTCAGCTTGTCGTCGTCGGGGCCCGGCCGGCGATGGGCAAGACCACGATCGGGCAGGACTTTGTCCGTGCTGCCGCTATCGAGCACGGCATCCCGACGCTTATCGAGTCGCTGGAGATGGGCAAGCCCGAGCTGTCGGACCGGATCCTGTCCGCCGAGGCGCGCATTGCCCACCACCACTTGAAGGCGGGCATCGCTACCGACGACGACATGGCGCGGGCCGCGCGCCGGGCACCGGCCATCGCCGCGGCCCCGCTGTACATCAGTGACTCGCCGATCCTGTCGATGCCGGTGCTGCGTGGCCGGGTCCGCCACCTGGTGCGCACGGCAGGGCTTCGACTCGTGGTGGTCGACTACCTGCAGCTGATGCAGGCGCCGAAGGCGGAGAACCGGCAGCAGGCCGTTGCCGAACTGTCGCGCGGCTTAAAGCTGCTGGCCAAGGAGTTCGGCATCACCGTGGTGATCCTCTGCCAGCTCAACCGTGGGCCTGAGCAGCGCACGGAGAAGAAGCCGCTGGTGTCGGACCTGCGCGAGTCGGGTGCAATCGAGCAGGACGCCGACATCGTGATCCTCCTGCACCGGGAGGACGCCTACGAGAAGGAGTCGCCGCGGGCCGGCGAGGCAGACCTGATCGTAGGTAAGCATCGCGGCGGACCGACCGGCACGATCACGTGCGCCTTCCAGGGCCACTATTCCCGTTTTGTCGACATGGCGCAGACGTGAACGCCGATCCGACGCCCGCGGACATCGGCGCCATGCGAGAGCAAGGCGACCTTGAGGCGTACCTCAGGGCGCTCACGGGCCGCCCGGCCAAGCCGAAGCCGGCCGCTGCAGAGCCGGAGCCCCCGCTCTACCACATCCCCCGCAAGGGCGCCTGGCCGTGCGGTACCGCCCCGTCCGGGCCGACACCGCCGCCCTGCACCCACCACCCCGCCGCCTAACCCCGCGCACCACCCGGCCACCGCACCCACCGCACACCGCAACCCCAACCACCAAGGAGCACCGTGAACAGCACCCCCGACGAACTGCACGCAGCCGCCTCCGCCCTGCGCCAGGCCCGCTTCCCCGCCGCGATGACCGCCACGCCGGCCGTGGCCGCCCTGCTGAAGGCCAGGGAGCCGCTCGCCCAGTGGCTCGACTTCGAAGCCGACCTCATCAAGCAGGTGCCGGGCGCCGAACTCCGGGGCCGCACGCAGCGGGCCCTGGCCGTCGCCCGAGCACTGATCGAGCCCTCCGCCTGACCGCCCGCCTCGCACCCCTGGAGACCTGATGCCACACGACCCGCAGCCCCGGCGACACCTGCGCGACTCCGCGAAGGTCTGCCCCCACCACATCACCGTCCCCGGCGAGGGCCCGCTCCGCTGCGAACTGGACGTCGACCACGACGGACTGCACGCCCACGAGTGCATGCGCTGGGGCAGCCAGCACAGCGACCGCCGCACCCACACCCGCCCGTCCGCCTGATCACGATGAAGGAGATCGTCATGCCCGAGCCCACCCAGCCCCTCGACCTCGACGCCATCGAAGCCCGTGCTGCCGCCGCTACGCCCGGACCGTGGTGCACCGACGGTGCAGAGATCTACCAGGGCAGCGAATACCTTCCCGGCCTGTCCGCCTGGATCGGCGAGACCTGCCGCGCCGACGAGGGCGACGGAGGAAAGGCCGACGCCAGGTTCATCGCCGCGATGAGCCCGGAGACGGTCAAGGCCATGGCCGACGAAATCCGCCGCCTCCGCGCCGACGCGAGCGAGCAGCAAGCCGAGATCGCGAAACTGATCCGCTGGCACGGCGAGGACGAGACCGCGATGAAGAAGATGCGCGGCGCGATCGAGCGCCTCCGCGCCGAAAAGCGGACGCTCGGCGAACTGGCCGCCCGCCGCGAGTCCGAACTCATCGCCCTCCGCGCCCGCGTCGCCGGAATGGAGCGGCCGGCCGTCGAGAAGCAGCGCGGGGAGGTCGTTCAGTCGTTCCGCGAGTTGGCCGCCCAGTGCCGCGAGGACCGGGACTACGAGGGCGAGGCAACCGTCCTCCAGCGCCTCGAAGACCGGCAGCAGCAATGGGCACGCGAGGACGCCGCCGCGCAGTCCGCCGCCGTGGTGGCGCACGTCGTCGCCGACGACAGCGACAACCCCGACACCCTGCCGGCCTGGCTGTCCCAGCGGTTCGACCCCCGCGGCCCCGACTGGGAGCAGCTCAGCGACGACGACCGCGCCTACTGGGAGCACCACGCCCGCGCCGTCCGCCGAGCCGTCACCCGCGGCGGCTTCAAGGACCCCGCCGCCGTGCCCACCGCCGCCCGGCCGACCACGGGCCAGCGCAAGGACGACGGCTGCTGCCGCTGAGCCGCCCGGCCGTGACCACACCCACACCAACCACCAGGAGCAGCAAGTGATCGAGACTGTCCCCGAACAACTCGCGCTCCCATCCTGGGACCCTGCCACCACAGCAGATCCCTGGCAGGAACGCGCCCTCCACACCGCCCGGACTGCCATCAGCCTCGACCGATCCCCCGGCTACACCGCATTCACCACCGGGCAGCTGACCATCGACAGCGTCAGCGACACCGCCATGGCCCTCGTCACCGACAGTCCATGGGCAGCAAACGCCATGCGCACCGTCCTCATCGACGCCGGCTACGCAGTCGACAGCGACCCTGACCACACCAGCACCCGCATCACAGCGTGGGCTGTCCGCCAAGCACCCCAGGCTCCGGCCACCGACCTCGTCATCACCATGAGCACGGACGACTCCGTCAACGGCGGCCAGTTCGTACTCACCGGCCCTGACGGATGCATCGAGCAGCAGTACGGCGCCGGCGGCCACAACGACCTGGTGGCACACGCCCCGCATCCCCACCCCGGCGCTACACGCGGCGTGTGCACCAGGCACGGCGCCCTCTGCTTCACCCGCTACGCCTGGCCCCATCGCGCACGGGTCCGGCACCTCCTCGCAGCCGATACCAGCGCCTGGCGGATGACGGCCGCCGCGGACCAGCGGATGCGGGATCTGTACATCCGTCACATCCACGCCACCCGACACACCGTCTGAGGAGCATCGATGGACATCACGTTGACCATGTGGACCGTCACCGTCGGCGATGAGAATAGCCAAAGCCTCGCCGACCTGACGTTTGGCCGCGACAGTGCCCGTGCGGCTTTCGACCAGCACATGGCGCAACTGCCTGCTGAGGCGACCGTCCAGCCGAGCCCGCCCACCGGGCTGACAGCGGCCGCAGGTCTCGACTGGGTGCGGATGGAGCCCCGCCCGGTGCAGGTCTCTCTGCCCGATCTGATCTCCGCGATCG